>JBOGVH010000342.1:0-2710 GCA_050695235.1 Actinomycetota bacterium | reverse complement strand
GCTCCGCGCAACCACGTTCGACGGGAACGACTGGACTCGCCGATTGAACTCACGCACATTCGCGTTGTAGAACCGGCGCGCCGTCTGTAGCCGGTCCTCGGTGTTGGACAGCTCGGACTGCAGGGCCAAGAAGTTCTCGTTCGCCTTCAGATCGGGGTAGTTCTCGGCCACGGCGAACAGCTGGCGGAGTGCGGCGACGAACGGTCCCTCAGCTGCGGCTTGCTCCGCCGGGCTGCCGGTGGCGGAGACGGCCGCCGCCCGGGCCCGGGTCACCTCCTCGAAGACTCCACGCTCGTGCGCGGCGTAGCCCTTCACCGTCTCGACCAGGTTGGGGATCAGGTCGTATCGTCGGCGAAGCTCGGTGTCGATGTTGGCCCAAGAGTCCCTGATGAGCTGGCGTCCGGAGACGAAGCGGTTGTAGGAGACGATCCCGAAGATGACGGCGAGCGCCACCACGCCGAGCACGATCCACAGCCAGGTCACGATGACGTCCCTTTCTGCGAGCGACCTCGTTGAACGACGAGCTACAGCCTACTGGTCCGTTCCGGTCCCGTACAGCTCGAACACGACGGGGACGCGGGCGATGACCTGTTTGGTGCTCGTCAGGACCGACGAGATCCGATCGGCGGTGCATTTCACCGTGAACGCTTGTTGAAGCAGCGATCTGCTAGTCGCGCCCGCCGCGCACCCAACCTCGCCCACCGAGCAGGATCGCCGCCCCCAGCACGATGAGGAGGGCCGGAAGCAGGTACCGGGCCCGAAGGGTCCAGACGTCGAGCCGGTCGAGCAGGAAGGCGATCCCGGCCGCGATGAAGAACAGGCCCCACACGACCGCCGTTCGGTTCCCACGATCAGCCATGCTGGACGCGCACCTCCCCGATGCCCACCGACAGCTCGAGCGAGAACGCGATCGGCTCACCTGCCGGCACGCTCGGCATGACGTCCTTGTCGACGCCGAAGCCCTGGTCGCTCTGGCCGAAGATCGTCACCTGACCCATCCCCGCGTGTCCCCGCACCACGGCCAGCTGGTCCGACGGGAGCTCCACGATGAGCTGGCCCACGCCGACGCGGACTCGGACCGTGCGCGCCGTGTCCGTGACGGGCACCGATACGCTCGTGAGGTCCAGGGTGAGCTGCCCGACGGCCAGCCGGTATTCGGACTTCACCTCGGACAGCGATGTGGGGCGCTCGATTCGCTCGCCCACCCCTCCTTCCAGAGGGATGTCCACGGCCGACGCCCCCGCAAGCAGGACCGTGAGGACGATCCCGATGGCGATGAGGCCGCCCTGACCGCTCTCGGACCGCTGGCCGGCGATCACCAGTCCCAGCCCGACGGCGATCAACGATCCGGGCAGCACGGCCTTCCACGGCACGTCGCTGACCCCCGCGGCCTGGAGAAGCGCCGTCACGCCGATCACCACGACAACGAGGCCAAGCACCAACCGTCCGGCGTGGAATCGTGATGAGGGCGACGGCGAAGCAGGAGGCTCCGGGAGGTCGCTCATCGCCTGGAGGACGCCCGAACGATCAGGGCCACGCCGACCGCGATCAGGGCCAGCGGCCACAAGTACTTCCCGATCCTCGGGAGCGACAGGCCGAGCAACAGGATCACGCCGATCGCGATCAGGGCCCCGCCGAACACCAGCCTCGCCATGTCGGCGCTGGGTGGAGGGGCCTGACCGAGGTGCTCCCCCTCCTTCTCCTCGGGGATCAGGATCCACCCGAGGATGTAGAGCAGGATGCCACCGCCCCCCACGATCGCCAGCACCACGAGCGCGACCCGGATGAGCACGGGGTCGACGCCCAGATAGCGCCCGACGCCGCCGCACACGCCGGCGATGACGCGGTCGGCGCGGCTTCGGCGAAGGAGCCTCGTGTTGCCCGGTGCGTCGGCCACCCGGCCACCCTACGGCCCGCCGGACGGGGCCTCAAGCCGGGGCGTCAGAGGATCCCTCGGACTCCTTCGATGCCGTCGGCCGCTTCGGTCCCGGCCGCCCGGACTCGGGGACGAGCCCGGCCGAAAGATGCCGCCCGAGCTCCGCCGCGGCCTCGAGAAGCGCGAACAGGTCCCGACGTTCCCACTGCACGTACGTGAGCAGCATCCGGCCGTTCACCTCGAACGCCATGTCGTTCTGGCGTTCCATCCACTGCCTGGTGTCGTCGTCGAGGAGGCGGGCGGCGAACCTGGGGTCCCGGGCCCGCACGTCGAAGGTCTCCCCGAACCCTCGGTCCTCCATCTCGACGACGGAAAGCTGCCCGCGCTCTGCGTGCGGGGTGAAGAACATCTTCGGCTCGACCACCATGGGCGGTACGTCGCGCTCGAGTGCCATCAGCGCGCAGGTGAACCGGCGGTCGCCGTCGTCATTCGAGGTGTATCGGAAGTCGAACACCCTCGCGTCCTCGGCGCGCCAGCTCCCCCACAGGACGTTGTCGACACCCCCGGCGCCCGATCCCCGGCTCAGCAGTTCGAGCGGCAGCCCAGCCAGGCCGAACGGGTCGCCATCGGCGCGCTGCAACCCCAGCGCTCCAGGCTCCAGGTTCGCCTTCACGACCTTCCTGCGCAGGTTGAACCGGTAGGCACCGTACGCCCAGCCTCCCAAGGCGCCCACCACCAGGATGCCGGGCGGCAGGGCCTTCAAGGCCACCGCGACCAGCGCGACCGCGGCGAGCAATCCGATGACGAGGCCCCATCCCTTCATGGGGCGAGTAT
>JBOGVH010000341.1:0-1705 GCA_050695235.1 Actinomycetota bacterium | reverse complement strand
ACACCGGCCTGTCCGATGTGAAGGACCGGATCATCGAGTATCTGGCCGTGCGCAAGCTCCGGCAGGAGCGCGGGCTCGGCGAGGTGACCGGTCGCGGGTCCGGGGCCATCCTCACGCTGGTCGGCCCGCCGGGTGTGGGGAAGACCTCACTCGGCGAGTCGGTCGCGCGAGCGCTCGGGAGGAAGTTCGTTCGGGTCTCCCTCGGCGGCATCCACGACGAAGCCGAGATCCGGGGACACCGGCGAACGTACGTCGGCGCGCTGCCCGGCCGGATCGTTCGGGGCCTGAAGGAGGCCGGGACCAAGAACCCCGTGTTCATGCTGGACGAGATCGACAAGGTCGGCTCGGACTGGCGGGGCGACCCCTCGAGCGCGCTGCTCGAGGTCCTGGATCCGGCCCAGAACCACACGTTCCGGGACCACTACCTGGAGGTCGATCTGGACCTGTCCGAGGTGCTGTTCTTCACTACCGGCAACGTGGCGGAGACGATCCCCGGGCCCCTGCTCGACCGCATGGAGGTCATCCGGATCGACGGCTACACCGAGGACGAGAAGGTGACGATCGCCCGCGACCACCTGCTACGCCGCCAGGTCGAACGGAACGGCTTGCAGGACAACGAGGTCGAGGTGACCGACGATGCGGTTCGCGCGGTCGTCGCGGACTACACCCGCGAGGCGGGCGTTCGCAACCTCGAGCGCGAGCTGGGGAAGGTGCTCCGCAAGGTGGCCACCCGGATCGCGTCGACTGAGGCCACGCCGCCGGTCACCGTGGACGCCGCGGACGTCCGCGAGTACCTGGGCCGTCCGAAGTTCTTCTTCGAGGCCGGCGACCGGACGAGCGTCCCCGGCGTGGCGACCGGCCTGGCCGTCACCGGCACCGGCGGCGACGTCCTGTTCATCGAGGCCAGCCGGATGGACGGCGAGCCGGGCCTGACGCTCACCGGACAGCTCGGCGACGTGATGAAGGAGTCGGCCGAGATCGCGCTGTCCTACGTTCGCTCGCACTCGGCGAAGCTCGGCATCGAGCCGGAGCGGCTGAAGGGACGGTTCCACGTCCACGTGCCGGCGGGGGCGGTGCCGAAGGACGGGCCGTCCGCGGGCGTGACCATGGTGACGGCTCTGGCGAGCCTGCTGGCCGACCAGCCCGTGAGGAGCACGGTCGGGATGACCGGCGAGGTCACCCTGCAGGGCCGGGTGCTGCCGATCGGCGGCGTCAAGCAGAAGGTGCTCGCCGCGCACCGGGCCGGTATCACCGAGGTCATCCTGCCCAAGCGAAACGAAGGCGACCTTGACGACGTGCCGGAGAAGGTGCGCGAGGAGATCGAGTTCCACCCGGTCGAGACGGTGGACGAGGTCCTGGCGTTGGCGCTGGAGCCGGCGGTGGACGAGCGACAAGCTGACGAGCGACACGCTGCGGTGGCGTAGGCTAGCCGTGTGGCGGTCTTGGATCTTCGCAAGCGCAAAGATGCGCACGCGGCCAAGCGCCTCCGCGACGAATTGATCGTCTGGCTCACCACGGTGAGCCGCCAGGGTCAACCGCGGTCGTCGCCGGTGTGGTTCTGGTGGGACGGCGAAGTGTTCCACCTGTTCAGCCAGCCGCGGAAGCCCAAGCTCCGGAACATCTCGGCCAACCCCCGCGTCTCGCTGCACCTCGAGGGGGGCCGGGAAGGAGACGACATCGTCGTGTTCGAGGGCCGAGCGAAGAT
>JBOGVH010000340.1:0-3681 GCA_050695235.1 Actinomycetota bacterium | reverse complement strand
GGCCTGGACCATCTCGCTCGACCCGGGCACCCAGGCCCGGCGGAACACCTCGGTCAGGCTGCCCCGGTCGTCGCCGCGGGGCGCGAGGGGGATGAGCAGGACGCCCTCGATCCCCACCGCGGTCGGCTCCGCGGTTCTCGCTCCCAGAGTCAAGGAAATCCCCCCTTTGGGACCGACCGTTGAGGGGAACAAGGATAGGGGGTTGCGTGCTACAGTCACCCCCGTGGTGGCCCCGATCGTTTCTTCTCCAACTGCCCGAAACCCGCGGGCGTCGATCGACGTTCAGTTAGTGGGATGAGTATGGCCATCCGGGTTTCCGAGCTGCGGAATGGGGCCGCCAAGGCGGCCGCCGCAACCTACGCGGACCTCGACGACCGCATGCTGGTGCTGGACTTCCAGGCCGGCAACGCCGAGGTGTTCGGGGAGATCCACCGCCGGTACGCCGGGCTGGCCCGGCACGTCTGCCAGCGGATCCTGGGAAACGCCGACGACGCGGACGAGGCCACCCAGGAGGCCATGCTCCGGATCTACCAGGGCCTTCCCCGGTTCAACGGGCGCTACGCCCTCCAGCCGTGGGTGGCCCGCATCGCGACGAACGTCTCCCTGGACGTGACCAGAGCCCGGATGCGTCGCCCTCAGACCGGGGACCGCACGGTGCTGGACCTGCACGAGGAGCTGCGGGAGCGCTCGGACGACCCGCTGGAGGCCCTGGAGCGTGGCCTGGAGCGCGAACGGGTGAACGAGGTCCTGGCGATGATCCCCGAGCACCACCGGGAGGCACTGATCCTGAGGGAGTTCGACGGCCGGTCCCACCGGGAGATCGGGGAGAGGCTGGGCGTCACGCCGTCGCAGGCCAAGGCCCTGATCCACCGGGCCAAGGGGAGCTTCCGGCGGGCCTGGGAGAACGGGAAGCAACGGGGCCTGGCGGTACTGGCCCCCGTTTTCCTGGCTCCACTTAGGGTTCCCCAGCTCTTCCGGCGCCTGGTGCTGCCGACCCAGGAGCTCGCGGCGAGCGCCACGGCGGCGCCGGCCGCCTCGACCTCGGTCGTGACCACGGGGGAGCGGGTCACAGCTGCGGCGGTGGCCGTGCTCATCACGGGCACCGCTGCGGTGGGAGCGGTAACCATCAAGCAGCCACCGCCCAAGCCGAAGCCGGTCGCGTCCCCCTCGGCGCAGGTGACCGTGCCCGCGACGAGGCTCGAGCCGACCCTCGTAGCCTCCAGGCTCTCCAGGGACCGGCAGAAGGACAAGGACCACAAAGCCAAGCTGATCCCGCCGGTATCCGCGAGCCCGTCCGAGGCTCGGGCGCCCTCCAAGACCCCCTGGCCTTCGTCGACCGAGTCGTCCTCGCCGAGCGAGAGCCCGACCCCTCCGCCCCCGCCTTCCTTGACCATGGGCTTCCAAGTCGCAGCACCCGGCTACGCATGCGGCTGCGGGCCCATGAACCTGGTGTCGGAGAAGGTGTATGGGGAGGCGGGGAAGGGCGTGACCTTCAAGCAGACTGCCGAAGGTGCTGCGCCCGACGCCTCGGGTGCCGAGGCCGGCTGGAGCGTCAAGGTGGGCCTCTTCGGGAGCGCGCGGGATTCGATCGGCACCGGCGGATTCTGGCTCTATCTGTACCAGGCCGATCGGTATTACGAATACGAGGCGCTGGGCCAGCTCACGTCGGTGGAGGAGCTCGAGAGTGGCGGTCACCGCTACACGTACGCCGGCTCCTACCACCTGATCACGACGCCGGACGCGGACGAGAAGCTGGTGCTTCGAGGGGGAACATTTGCCCTCATTGTTGACTTCTGGGGCGACGGGACCACCGTGTACCACGCAAACGTCTCCCTCCAGGAGTTCGAGGCATAGAGCCGGCTCACCAGGCCGGAACCATCTGGTTGATGATGTCGTCTGGAGCTTGTGCTCGGTAAAGGGCGTCGGTGTTCGGTGCCATCCTGCCACGGAGAAGGCGAGCTCTGGACGGCATGAAAGCGAGGCGCTCTTCAGATCGGGGGAGCCGCCGAGGAGTTCGGGCCGCTCACGGCCTCGTGACGGCGTTCGCGCTGGGCGCATGGCTCGTGCTGAATGTCGTCCCGGCGCATGCTGCGGTCCGCTGCAGCGTGACTACAGACCTCGGGATCACCACGGTGACGGTCAATCTGAGCGCCGGGGAAGACCCCAAGCTCCGCCGAACGGTGGAGGGAGCCATCCGGCTCGACGGCGCGAACCTGCCCGCCCCATGCGGCAACACGGACGTCGACAACACCGACATGCTCGTGGTGACTACGTCTAGCCCCGGCGACTCAGACCGGGGCAACGACGTCACGCTCGACCTCGCGAACGGCGGGTTCATCGGCTCGGACGGGGACGAGGTCGACATCCTCCTCGACCTGAAGGACCCTGGGGAGGTCGCTGCCGACAGCCTGGACATCGAGGGCAGCTCGGAGGCCGACAACATCCGGTTCGGGGCGAGCGGGGTCAACCTGAACGGCGACGACGACGCCGACGTGACGGTGGACGCGGACTCCTTCACCGTCCACGCCGAGCGCGGTGACGACATCGTGAGCGGTCTGGGCGGTCTCGGCACGGGAACGGCCCTCAGCTCGGCCGGCCTCACGATCAACGGCGGTGCCGGCGCCGACACGCTGACCGGGGGTGACTTCGACCCGGTGGCCCCGACCGTCGCCGACACGATCGCCGGCGGTACCGGGGACGACGCGATCGACGGCGCTGGCGGCAGCGATTCCCTGACCGGTGGACGCGGAAGTGACACGGTAAGTGGTGGGAGCGGGAACGACGCCCTGATCGACGGCGGTGCCGGAGGCGACAGGCTGAACGGCGGGGACGGCGATGACCTGTTGGTTGACACGGGGACGACATCCACGGACGACGACAGGCTGAACGGCGGGTCGGGCCAGGACACCCTCCGGGGCGGGGCCGGCGACGACCTTCTGATCGGCGGCGCCGACGCCGACGATATCGACGGCGCGGCAGGCTCCGACACGATCGACGAGGGCACCTCGCCGAACGGCAGCGACAGGTTCACTGACGGCGACCGAGACGCTACCGTCGACTACAGCGGCCGGACCGCCACGATCACGGTGACCATGGGGGGTGGACAGGACGATGGCGAGGCCGACGAGAACGACGATGTCGAACCCACCATCGGCGGAATCATCGGCGGCTCCGCCGACGATTCGCTGAAGGGCACGACGGGAAGCCAGACCCTCGAGGGTGGACCGGGTGCCGACACCCTCTCGGGCCGTGGCGGAGCGGACACGCTGTCCTACGGCGGATCACCGGCGGGCGTGACGGTCGATATGTCTACGGATTCGAACCCGACGACCGCGGGGGTGCAGCCCACGGTGTCGGGCGGTGACGCGGAAAGCGACGCGGTGGGGGCCAACTTCGAGAACGTCACCGGCTCGAGCTTCGAGGACTCGCTGACCGGTGACGGGGACGACAATGTCCTGGACGGCGGGGATGGCGACGACGTCGTGGACGGCTTGGCGGGTTCCGACGTGATGATCGGGGGCGTGGGGACCGATACCGTGAGCTACGCGGGGGCGTCGGGCGGCGTGACGGCCAGCCTGGCCGCCGGGAGAGGGACCGGCGGGGCCGGGAGCGACACGCTCCGAACGTTCGAGAACCTCACGGGATCCTCCAAGGCCGACACGCTGACGGGCGACACCGGCG
>JBOGVH010000339.1:0-1973 GCA_050695235.1 Actinomycetota bacterium | reverse complement strand
GACCACCGCTGCGCCCACGACCACGGCGGCCCGCTCCCGCAGGCGGTCGATGATCACGCCGGTGAACGGGTCGACCGCGAGCCGGGTGACGGAGAAGGCCGCGATGAGCACCCCGACCGCGTCGAGGCTGACGCCGAAGGACCGCGCGTACAGGGGCAGGATGGGGGAGACGATCCCGAACCCCATCATGATCACGAACGTGCCGACGACCGCGGCCCGGATCTCGGGGATCCGGAGGATGGCCCGGTATCGCAGCTCGCCGGGATCCCTCACGGCGGGCAGTCTACGGGCGCGGTCGGCCGGGCCGGACATGCGGTCGCTTGCGCGGACACCCCCCATCCTCTTCGATAGCCGCGATGCCAGGAACCGCGAGCGGCGCGATCGTCGCCACGTCCCTCGTCACGGCGAAGGGAACGGCACCGTCGCGGGGCGCCGACCTCGGCGCGCCGGCCGTCATCCAGGAGGCCGGGGTCGCCTGGGCGGACGGCGTGATCACGTTCGTCGGGCCGGCCGACGAGCTGCCCGACGGGGATCCCCAGGCGTTCCGGGGCTGCACCATCGCGCCGGGGTTCGTTGACTGCCACACGCACCTTCCGTTCGTGGGAGGGCGGGCGGACGAGTTCGAGCTCCGGCTGGCCGGCCGGAGCTACCGCGAGCTCCACGGCGAGGGGGGGATCTACCGAAGCGCCCGGCTCCTGGCCGAAGCCTCCGACGACGAGGTGATGGCGTTCTGCCGGCCGCTCGTCGCGGAGATGGCGGACCACGGCACCACCGCCCTGGAGCTCAAGACGGGATATGGCCTGTCGGTGGAGGGCGAGCTTCGCCACGCCCGGCTGGCCAGACGGCTGGCCCAGGAGGCTCCACAGGCAGCCACGGTGACCCTGTTGGCCTGCCACGCCGTGCCCGAGGTGATTGAGCGTGAGGAGTGGGTCCGGATGGCGTGCACGGAGCTGATCCCGGCAGCCGCCGCCGAGGGCCTGTGCGACGCGGTGGACGTCTACGTCGAGGACATCGCGTTCACCCTCCAGGATCTGCGGGCCGTGGCCGACGCGGCGGCCGGCTTCGGCCTCCCTGTTCGATGCCATGCCGACCAGCTGGGGCCCTCGGGGGCCGCCGAAGAGGCAGTCAAGCTGGGGGCCAGGAGCGCCGACCACCTGAACAACGTGAGCAACGAGGGCGTTCGGGCGCTTGGCGACGGGGGGACGGTCGGAGTGCAGCTGCCGTCCTCGACCGCCTTCATGCGCGCCGTTCCCCCGCCGGTCCGCACGCTGGTCGAGACCGGGGCGGCCATCGCCCTGGCCACCGACTTCAACCCCGGGACCTCGCCCGTGCTGTCGATGCCGGAGGCCGTGGCGACGGGCTGCACCCTGTATGGACTGACACCGCTCGAGGCGCTGACCGCATCCACGCTGAACCCGGCCTGGGTGCTGGGGATGGCGGATCGCTCGGGCACGCTCGAGGTGGGCAAGCGGGCCGACCTGCTGGTCCTGGAGGGCGAGGCGTTCCGCCAGGTGCCCTACCGCCCGGGCCACAACCCGGTGATGCACGCGTACGCGGGCGGGACGAGGATCGGCGGTCGATGAGGCGATCGGCCCTCGGGGGCTTCCTAGTGTTGGCGTTCGTCTGCGTGACGGTGCCCTCCGCGCTCGCCGCGGCGGGCGCAGTCACGTTGTCGGCCTCGGCCACCACGATCGACTTCGGTGAATCGGTCCGCTTGACCGGGGAGATCTCGCCTCCTGCCGGCGGACAGGCCATCGACATCGTCGATGTCACCGGAGCCGTCCTCACCACCACGACCACGGGCGCGGCCGGCCGCTTCTCGGCCTCGTTCTCGCCACGGGCGAACGTGACCCTTCACGCGGTCTGGGGGAACGACGTCAGCCCGGATGTGTCGATCGGGGTGCGAGCCGTGGTGACGGTCCATCTCGGATCGGTCCGCCTGTTCGATCGTGCCGCGGTCCGGGGAACCGTCG
>JBOGVH010000338.1:0-1680 GCA_050695235.1 Actinomycetota bacterium | reverse complement strand
AAGCGCAGGAGACCGTAGGGGCTGTCCTCCACGATCGGGATCCGGGCCTCACGGCACAGGGCGACCAGCTGTTCCCGTCGCGATCGCGACATGGTCACACCGGCAGGATTGTGGAAGGTCGGGACCGTATACACGAATTTCGGCCGTGCCCCCTTCACCAATGCGTCCTCGAGGTCCTCGACGATCATGCCGTCGTCGTCGAGCTCGATCTGCACGTAGCGAGGCTCGTACGCGCTGAATGCCGAGAGCGCGCCGACGTACGCGGGAGCCTCCACCACGATCTCGTCACCGGGATCGATGAGGACCTTGGCGATCAGGTCGAGCGCCTGCTGCGCCCCGGTGGTCACGACGAAGTCCTCCGGGTCGGCCTCGGTCGCCTCCTCGTTCATCAATACGGCCAGACGGGCGCGTAGGGCGGGCGTGCCCTGCCCAGGGCCGTACTGGAGCGCGGCATCGGCGTGTTCGGCCAACACGGACTCGACGACGTCGATCACGTCGTCGGTCGAGAGGGCCCGTACGTAGGGCATGCCGCCGGCGAGCGAGACCACCTCGGGCCTGGAGGCCACCGCGAACAACGCCCGGACCTCCGATGCCGACATACCCGATGTACGTCGGGCATAGAGATCGACATAGGGGTCGACGTTGAACTCGGCCATGGGCCGCCCATGGTAGCAACGGCCCGGGCCGGGGACGTGGAACGACGGTGCAGAACGGGGTCAGCCGGTCACGCGAGGGAACACCTCGCGGGCCAGGAGCTCCACCGCGTCCACGTCGTCGAAGAGCAGATGGTTCAGGAACACACGCTGGACGCCTGCCGTGGCGTACTCCGACAGTCGTTCGGCAGCCCGGTCGGGGGTACCCACGATGCAGTCGCTCTCTAGGTCTGCGAGGAAATCATCGAACGAACCCGCATCGGGGTCGAGGCGACGCGCCCGCTCGACCCGTTCCCGGAACGATGCCTCGTCGGCCCCGACGCAGACCCACGTCATGAACGACGTCGTCACGGTGCCGTGGTCCCTGCCCGCCGCGTCCACAGCCTCGCGGACCCGGGCGAATCGGTCGCCGACCTCCTTCGGCGATCCGCCGTGCGTGTTGAACTCGTCGGCCCACCTGGCCACGAGGCGTGAGATGCGTGGTCCCCCCTTGCCACCCACTATGATCGGCGGGTGCGGACGCTGCACGCCCTTGGGGACGAACCGGCAGTCCTGCAACGCGTAGTGCGCGCCACGGAACGAGAAGACCTCGTCCGACAAGAGCCCGTGGACGATCTCCAGCTGCTCCTCCAGCATCTGCATCCGCTCGTTCGTTGGAGGAAATGGGATGCCATGGGTCCGGTGCTCCTCCGCCCACCAGCCGGCTCCCATGCCGATCTCCACGCGCCCGCCGGAGATGTAGTCGACGGTCGTGGCCACCTTGGCCAGCACCGTCGGAAGGCGAAACGTCACCGGCGAGACGAGTGTGCCGAGGCGGAGGCGCTCGGTACGGGCAGCCACCGCGGCCAGCGCCGTCCAGGCATCGGATGACCCGCGGCCGGCCGCTCCCATGACCGAGAAGTAGTGATCGGAGGTGAACAAGCCGTCGAACCCGAACCGCTCGCAGGCCTCGGACAGGGCCAGCCACTGCTTCCACGTGATCCCTTCCTGGCCCTCGACCATCAGGCAGAAGCGCATCGGTCGGCCC
>JBOGVH010000337.1:0-1885 GCA_050695235.1 Actinomycetota bacterium | reverse complement strand
TCTCGGTCCTGTCGCCCCTGGCTCTCCGCCGGGCCGTGGCCGCCGGCGACGTAGCGGCGCTCACGTTGGTGCCCGGTGTGGGCAAGAAGGTCGCCCAGCGGGTCATGTTGGACCTGAAGGACAAGCTGGGTGGCGACGTCGTGGTGGTCGAGGGGCCGCTCGCCGACGTCCGCGAGGCCCTCCTCGCACTGGGGCTCTCGGCGGCGGAAGCGAGCGAGGCCATGGCGGAGATCCCGGCGGACGGCGACCGCCCGGTCGACGAGCTCCTTCGGCAAGCCCTCCAGCACGTCGGGCGGGGCTAGTGGCGGAAGACCGGATCGTCGAGCCGGAGCTGTCCCCCGATGAGCGGGAGTTCGACGCGGCGCTGCGACCTCGCACGCTCCACGAGTTCGTTGGCCAGGAGCGGATCAAGGAGCAGCTCGGGCTGCTGATCGAGGGGGCGGAGGCAAGGGCGGAGACGATCGACCACCTCCTGTTCTCCGGACCACCGGGCCTGGGCAAGACCACGCTTGCCGGGATCGTGGCGAACGAGCTCGCTGTGGGGTTCCGCCCGACGTCCGGCCCGGCGCTGGACCGTCCCGGGGACCTTGCCGCGATCCTCACGAACCTGGAGGAGGGCGACGTCCTGTTCGTGGACGAGATCCACCGCATGCCCCGTCCGGTGGAGGAGGTGCTGTATCCCGCGCTGGAGGACTTCAAGCTCGACGTCGTCCTGGGCAAGGGACCGAGCGCCCGCAGCATCCGCCTGGATCTCCCACGGTTCACCTTGATCGGCGCGACGACCCGGCCCGGGCGGATCACGTTGCCGCTTCGGGAGCGGTTCGGCTTCTCGCCGCGGCTGGACTATTACTCGCGCGACGACCTGGCCAGGATCGTCCGCCGCTCCGCGGGGATCCTGCACGTGGCGTTGGATGGCGAGGGCGCGTCGGAGATTTCCCGGAGGTCTCGGGGGACTCCCCGGGTGGCCAACCGCCTGTTGCGACGGGTCCGGGACTTCGCGGAGGTCCGCCACGACGGCGCGATCGACGCCGAGGTGGCACGGCGAGGCCTCGAGCTGTTCGACGTGGACGAGGAAGGTCTGGACAAGCTGGACCTGTCCATCCTGTCGACCGTCATCGAGAAGTTCGGCGGGGGGCCGGTCGGGCTCTCCACCCTCGCCGCCGCCGTGGGAGAGGAGACCGACACGGTGGAGGACGTGTACGAGCCGTACCTCCTCCAGCTCGGCCTGCTCAAGCGCACGCCCAGGGGCCGGGTGGCAATGGAACGGGCCTACTCGCATCTCGGGGTGCCCGTCCGCGAGCCGCTGCCGCTGTCGTAGCGTCCCGTCCGGCATGGCCCGCGATAGCCTGTATGCTGCGGGTTCGTCCCGACCACGCGAAGAGGGTTCCCCGATGATCGAGATCCTCGCCCAGAGCTCTGATGGAACGTCGTCCGGCGGCTCGCTCCTCAGCTTGCTGTTCCCCCTGGTCCTCCTCGGTGGGGTCTTCTACTTCCTGCTCCTTCGGCCCAACCGCACTCGACAGCGCCAGCAACAGAGCCTCCTCGAGAGCCTGAAGATCGGGGACGAGGTGATGACGGCGGGCGGGATCTTCGGCTCCCTGAAGGCCATCGACGAGGAGGACGACACCGTCACCGTCGAGATCGCCCCCGGGACCGAGGTGCGCATGCTCCGCCGGGCCATCGCTCAGCGACTCGTCGATGAGCCGGAGGAGGAAGGCGGGGACGACGGTACCGAGGACCAGGGCTTTGACCAGGAGGCCGGCAGCCGGCCGTGAAGGGCAGCGCTGACGCCGCTCCACGGGCGCCGTCGCCCGAACGGGCGCCGGCAGCGGGGGAGCGGCCCGAGTCCCAGCCGGAGGCGGTCAGCCTGGAGGCGGTCCAGGCC
>JBOGVH010000336.1:0-1563 GCA_050695235.1 Actinomycetota bacterium | reverse complement strand
CGCCGGAGCCGGTCCGGGTTCCTGATCGTCTCCTCGGTGCTGGTGGGGTCGATGGTGCTCGGCCTCGTCGCGCTGAACGCCCTGCTCGCCCAGAGCTCCTTCCGTGTGGACGACCTCGAGCAACGGGTCGGCGTCCTCACGCAGGAGAACCTGGAGCTCACCCGGCAGCAGGCCGCACTGTCCGCTCCCGGCCGGATCGCCGCCTGGGCTCGCAGCCACGGCATGCGTCTCCCCGACGAGATCCGATTCCTCCACGTGCCCGCCGCGAGCACGGCGGCGCCGGCCGGGTCCGCGGACCACGACCAACCCACGGGGTGGCTGAGCGAGGCCCTCCCATGAAGCGCCCGCCCATGCGGCGCCTGATCGCGCTGTTCGGGGTGCTGACGCTGGCCATGGGAGCGATCGTCCTTCGGCTGACGGTGCTGCAGGTGAGCCAGGCCCGCGCGTACCGGTCCTTCGCGCTGGACCAGCGGCTCCACACGTTGACACTGCCAGCCTCGCGAGGTCGGGTCGTCGACCGCTCCGGCGAGGCCATGGCCATCTCGCTTCCTGCGCGCGACGTCTACGTCGACCCCCGGTACGTGACGGAACCATGGAACGAGGCTCAGAAGATCTCGCGGGTCCTGGACCTGAGGGTCCGCGACCTGCTTCCCAAGCTCTCCGCCGACACGACCTTCGTCTACCTGGCCCGCCAGGTCGAGCTGAAGAGGGCGGTGCTGTTGGAGAGGCTGCACCTTCCTGGCATCGGGTTCCTCCCCTCGAGCAGGCGCGCCTATCCCGCCGGCCCCCTCGCTCCCCAGGTGCTGGGGTTCGTGGGGGTGGACGGCATCGGGTTGGCCGGGCTCGAGCTCGAGTACCAGGGGGTCCTGGGCGGTACGCCCGGGGAGCGGACCCGGGAGCTCGACCCTTCGGGTCAGCCCATCGTCGGGGGGATCGACGCCGAGCGGGCTCCGGCTCCGGGCTCCGACCTGGTCGTGACGATCGATCGCGACTTCCAGTTCCAGGTGCAATCCGCCCTGGAGGGGGCGGTGAAGTCCAACCAGGCCATGGCCGGCACGGTCATCGTCATGGATCCGCGAACGGGCGACGTCTATGCCATGGCCACCTACCCATGGTTCCACCCGAACGACTTCGCCACGGCCACGCCGAGCACCTGGCGCAACAAGGCGGTGACCGACGTCTTCGAGCCCGGGTCGGTGAACAAGGTGATCACCGCGGCCGCGACCGTGCAGGAGCGCTCCCTCGCGCTCGACGAGCAGTTGTCGGTGCCATGGAAGATGCGGGTGGGCGATTTCGTCATCAACGACGCCCACCGTCATGCCGTCGAGGAGATGACGGTCGGCGACATCGTGGCGCAGTCGAGCAACATCGGCACGGTGAAGGTCGCGGAGCGCCTCGGGGCGGCGCGCCTGGCCACCTACCTGTCGCGGTTCGGGCTGGGCCAGGTCACCGGGATCGGGTTCCCTGGCGAGTCCGCCGGCATGATGTTGCCCCTGTACCTGTGGTCGGACACCAGCCTGGCCACCATGGCCTACGGCCAGGGCATCGCGGTCACCCCCCTCC
>JBOGVH010000335.1:0-2954 GCA_050695235.1 Actinomycetota bacterium | reverse complement strand
ATACATCACCGCGACCCGGTCTGCGATGGTCCACGCGAGCCCGAGGTCGTGCGTCACCACCAGGATGGCCAGGCCGAGCTCGTCGCGGAGCCGGAGGAGCAGGCGAAGGATCTCGCCGCGCACCGACGCGTCGAGGTTCGACACGGGCTCGTCGGCTACCAGCATCACCGGGTCGAGCACGAGGGCTCCCGCGATCACCACGCGCTGGCGTTGCCCTCCGGAGAGCTCGTGCGGGTAGTTGAGAAAGAACCGTTCGGGGGGTCGCATCCCGGCCCGCGAGAGCGCGCGAGCCACGAGCTCCTGCTCGGTCTCGCCGTTCGGGCCGTGATGGATCCGGTGGATCCGCAGGCCTTCGGCAACCGACTCGTAGATCGTCTGACGGGGGTTGAGCGCGCCGGTGGGGTCCTGGAAGATCATCTGCACCTTCCGCCGATACGCGCGAAGGCCCTTCGAGATCTTCCTGCCCTGGAACAGGATCTGGCCTTCCTTCGGCGGCTCGAGGCCCATGATGGCCCTCGCGGTCGTGGTCTTTCCGCACCCCGACTCACCGGCCAGGGCGAGCACCTCGCCCTGGCGAAGTTGAAGGCTCACGCCGTCCACGGCCCTGGACTGCGTCGCCTTCCGGCCGAGGATCCCGGCCCCCAGGCCGATTCGTCCGGCGAACGTGACCTTGAGGTCGCGGACCTCGAGCAACGGTGGGGCCCCCTCTGGGTGCTCCGCAGGGGAGGTCCGCTCGCTCATCGATCGGATCCGGGGGTCCGGGCGCCCTCGAGCACCGGCGCGGCCGAATCGACCAGGAGGCACGCGGCCCGCCACCGCGGGCTCACATCGAACAGCCGCGGGTCGATGTGCGGGCAGGCCTCGAATGCGAGGGGACAGCGCGGATGGAATGTGCATCCGCTTGGAAGGTCCTGCGGATACGGCGGGTCCCCGGGCAGGCCGGAAGGGGCCTTGCGGAACCTCCCTTCGCCGATCGCGGGGAACGCATCGGCCAGCGCCCTTGTGTAAGGGTGCGCCGACTCGTAGAACACCGACTGGGCCGGGCCCTCCTCGACGATCCTCCCGGCGTACATGATGGCCAGCCGGTCGCACACCTCGATCAACACCGACAGGTCGTGGGTGATGAACAGCATCGCAAGTCCGAGATCTCGCTGGAGCTCGTTCAGCAACTTCAGCACCTGCGCCTGCACCATCACGTCGAGCGCAGTCGTCGGCTCGTCGGCGATGATCAGGCTCGGGTTGCAGGCCAGGGCCATGGCGATCATCACCCGCTGCTTCTGGCCACCCGAGAGCTCGTGCGGGTAATCCCTGATCCGACGAGGAGGCAGGCCGACCTGCTCGAGCAGGCCACCCACCCGAACGTGAGCTTCCCTCTCGCCGGCCTGGTGGTGGATGAGGATGGCCTCCTCGATCTGCTCGCCGACCCGCTGCACTGGGTTGAGCGCGTGCATGGCGCCCTGGAACACGATCGAGGTCTCCGTCCACCTCACGGCCCGCAGGCGTCCCGGCTTCATGGCCAGCACGTCCTCGCCGTTCAGCAGGACGGAGCCGGTGACCTCGGTCCCTCTCGGGAGGAGCCGCAGCAGGGCCCCGGCGATCGTGGACTTGCCACACCCGGACTCCCCAGCCAACCCCAGGACTTCGCTCTTCCCGATCTCGATGTCCACCCCGCGCACGGCCGGGACCGGTCCTCCCTGCGTGCGGTAGTTCACGACGAGGTCGCGCACTGAGAGAAGGGTCATGTCATCGTGCCCTGAGCTTGGGGTTGAGGATGTCGTCCAGGGCATACCCGATCATCGTGAACGACAGCACCACCAGGACGATGGCCAGGCCGGGCGGGACCACCCACCACCAGTTGCCGGCGAACGGCGCGCCGGCCCCGAACGAGTTCTCCAGGATGGTCCCCCACGACGTATGGAGCGGATCCCCCAGGCCCAGGAACGACAGCGTCGACTCGGACAGGATGGCCACCGCCACGATCAGCACGGTATTGGCGAAGATCAACGGGCCGACGTTGGGGAGGATGTGGCGCGTGACCAGGTGCCAGTCGCTCGCGCCCAGGGCCCGGGCTCGTTCGACGTACGGGCGGGTCTTCAGCGAAAGGACCTGGCCCCGGATGACGCGCGCGGCTTGCGGCCACGACGTGATGCCGATGACGAAGATGACCGTGTAAAAGGACGGACCGAGCAGCGTGGCCAGCACGATCGCCAGGGGGAGGAACGGGATCACCAGAAACCAGTCCGTCAGTCGCATCAAGACGGTCTCCCGCCACGCCCCGTAATACCCGGCGATCAGGCCGATGGTCGTGCCAATCACCATCGTGATCGCCGTGGAGATCAGTCCCACGGTCATGGAGATCCGGGTACCCCAGATCGTGAGCGTGAGGACCGAGCGTCCCAGGTCGTCGGTGCCCAGCGGGTACTTCAAAGTGGGTGCCTGGAGCTGGGGTCCGGTGGAAGGGCAGGTGGGATCGAGGCCGCAGGAGCTGGCCAGGAGCGGGGCGAAGATGGCCACGAAGACGAAGAACCCCAGGATGATCAGGCCGGCCATCCCCATCTTGTTCTTTCGGTATTCCCTCCACACGCGCTTGGCGGCGGCCCTGCGGCGGGCCCTCGCGATCTGCTTTGGCGTGCGAGGCGGCTCCTTCGGCGCATCGATGTGGACGGCCGGGGCGGCGGCGACGGGCTCGGTCGATGTCGGCTGCGGTCGCATCGCTCAGCCCGCCCGCACTCGAGGGTCCAGATACGAATACAGGAGATCCGCGACGAGGTTCGCGACGATCACCGAGGCGCTGAACAGGAGGAACAGGCCCTGGAGGACAGGGAAGTCGCGCTGATCGACCGACGTCGCGGTGAGGAGCCCGAGTCCCGGCCAGTTGAAGATCAGCTCGATCGTGATCACACCCGACAACACGAAACCGAGCTGCAGGATGGTCACCGTCATCGTGGGGAGGA
>JBOGVH010000334.1:0-11167 GCA_050695235.1 Actinomycetota bacterium | reverse complement strand
GTGTGTGGTCGACAACACCTTCGCCACGCCGTACCTCCAGCGGCCGCTCGAGCTCGGTGCCGACGTCGTGGTGCACTCGGTGACGAAGTACCTGGGCGGCCACTCGGACCTGGTCGGCGGGGCCGTCGTGACGAACGACGATGCGCTCGCCGATCGCCTCGCGTTCCTGCAGAACGCCGTGGGGGCGGTTCCCGGCCCCATGGACTGCTACCTGGCGCTTCGCGGGGTGAAGACCCTCGCGCTGCGCATGGAGGCGCACTGCCGCGGCGCCCGGCGCATCGCCGAGTTCCTCTCGCAGCACCCCAGGGTGACCAGGGTGTACTTCCCGGGGATCCCCGGCCACCCCGGCTTCGAGGTCGCCGTCCGCCAGATGAAGGACTTCGGCGGCATGGTGTCGTTCGAGCTCGGATCCAAAGGTGAAGCGCTCCGGGTGGTCCAGGGGACCGAGCTGTTTTTCCTGGCCGAATCGCTCGGGGGCGTGGAATCCCTCATCGAGATGCCGGCACCCATGACCCATGCGAGCGTGAGCGACTCGGCGCTCGCCGTCCCCGAAACCCTCGTCCGGCTGTCGGTCGGGATCGAGCATCCCGACGACCTGGTCGCGGATCTCGAGCGGGCGCTGGGGTAGCACCGGCCGGTCATCGCAGGACGATCTCGCCTCGGTCCGTCGAGATGCCGACCGCTCGCACCCCCGTGTCTCCGCCCACCACGCGGACCGGGACGTCCCCACCTCCCAGCCATCCCTGGAGTCGCCCGTGGTCGCCGGCGACCTCGATCCAGGCGATGCCATTCGGTTCGACCCGATGCCGCGCCTGAGCCCGGCCCGGATGGAGCTCGGGCGGCCCGTCCCAGGAGATGAAGAACGGCAGATCAGGACGCTCCGCAACCCGGTCGAGCCCGGCGCTTCGCCACCTCAGGGTTCCACCCTCAGGCAGTGAGCGCGACCCCGTTGCCACCGCCAGGCCGAGGCGCTCCGCCACTTCCTCGATCTCGTCGGTCGACACGCACCAGGCTACGAAGCGGTCGCCCGAGCGGGAGGCGTTCGAGATCCACCTTCCGACGTCGCTCGACTCGGCCTCCACCGGATCGACCACCGCCAGGAGCTCCACGTACTCGTGTCCCACGGGGACGACTCTGTTCCCGGTACCCCATCCCGGATGCCGACCTCCCGGCAGTGATCCGAGACCGACCTCGTTCAGGATCCGCGTGCCGGCGGCATCGAGATCGGGCACGGCCAGGACGACGTGGTCGATCCGGAGCATCCCCCTCCTCCTCCAAGAGAACCTGGGTCGGGCTCGCCGGCGCCGCCCTCCACGATCCCACGTCTAGACTCGCGAGGGATGGCCCGCCGCGCGCTCCTCGTCCTCTCCGCGTTCACAATCGTCGCGACAGCCCTCCCACAGCTCGCGGCGCAGCCATCGGTAGAGCCGGTGGCTACGGACCTCGCATTCCCCACGAACATGGCGTTCGCCCCGGACGGGAGGATCTTCTTCACCGAGAAGGAGACGGGGGATGTCCGGATCATCCGGGACGGCCGAGTGCTGCCCGAGCCGTTCGTGCACATCTCCGTGGAGGGAAGCGCCGAGCGGGGGCTGCTGGGGATCGCTCTTCATCCAGACTTCGAGCAAGAGCCGTGGGTGTACCTGTACTACTCGGAGACGGGTGGCGCGTCCAACCGGATCATCCGGGTCCGCGCCGAAGGGACCACGGCGGGAGAGATCGATCCCGTGATCACGCTGCTCCCCGCCGTGACCGGCTATCACAACGGCGGCGACATGGCCTTCGGACCCGACAGAAAGCTGTACGCCGTGACCGGGGAGGCGCACGACCCCGAGCGAGCGCAGGACCCGGACGACCTGGGTGGCAAGGTGCTCCGCTTGGATCCGGACGGCTCGGTGCCCGACGACAACCCCCTGGGGCCGGACAACCCCGCATACGCCCTGGGCATCCGCAACTCGTTCGGCCTGTGCTTCGATCCGGTGACGGGCAACATGTGGGAGACCGAGAACGGACCGGCCACCGATGATGAGGTCAATCGGATCGTGGCGGGCGCGAACTACGGGTGGCCCGATCATCTGGGGGTGGGTGGGGAGCCGGGATTCGTGGACCCGATCCTGGTCTTTCCTGATGAGATCGTGCCGACAGGGTGCTCCGTCTCGGCCGACGGACGGCGACTGTACTTCGGGAGCTACCGAGGCGGGCTGTACGAGGCCGACCTATCGCCCGACGGGCGAACGGCGGGCACTCCCGGCCGGATCCCCGGCATCGACGCGTCCGTGATCGACGTGGCCCGAGGGCCGGACGGAACCATCTACCTCGCCACGACGGACTCCATCCTCCGCCTGGCCGGGACCCCGACCGGCTCCCCGGTCCCCGTGGGGAGCCCGACGTCGCCCGGTTTCGGTGGTGGGGCCGGGACCGGCGTCGGGCTGGTCATCGCCGCCGTCCTGATCGGCGGGCTGATCCTCCTCCGGCGCCGGATCCTCCGCCGCTGACCGCTCGCTAGCCGGCCGGCCGCTTCAGGTAGGCGATCAGGGACTGACCGCCGGCCGGCGTCGTGACCTGGGCCACCGAGACCAGCTCCCAGCCGTCCTCCCCGAACGTGTTCAAGATCTCGCCGGGGTTGTGCTCGAGCAGCGGCGCCACGAAGTACTCCCACTTCTGCACTGTCATTCCCCTCTTTCCAGCCGTTCCCTCGTCGTTCGGATGCACAGGCCCATGACAACCGTGAGGTCGGCATCCTCGGCGATGCGCCGAGCCTCGTCGTTCACGATCCCCTCCTGAAGCCACAGCACCTTCGCGCCGGCGCTCACCGCCTGTTCCGCGACCGACGGAGTTTCCTCCGCTCTTCGGAAGACGTCCACGATGTCGATCGCCACGTCCGTCGGCACGTCGAGGAGCGACGGGTACGCCGTCTCGCCCAACACCTCGGTCTCGTTCGGGTTCACCGGGACGACCCGATACCCCCGATGCTGCAGGTACCGGCTCACGCCGTGGGAATCGCGCTCCGGCTTCGACGAGAGCCCTACCACGGCGATGATCCTGGCCTCGTCCAGGATCGACCGCAGGGTCGCATCGCTCGGCGCGTACGGCTGGGTCTCCTCGGCGCTCAGGACTGCTCCTTCCGAACGATCTCGATCAGGCTGTGCAGGATGAAGGCGGTCGCCCCCCAGATCGTGTTGTCCTGCATCTCGTAGGCGAACCCTCGGTAGACGTGGTCGCCCCGGGGAAGCTCCACCTCGCGTTCGGCGTGGGACAACCGGGCCAGCGGGTACTGAAGGACCTCGGCGATCTCGTCGGCGTTCGGCGCGAAGGTGGGGCGAGCGGGAAGCATGCCGACGAACGGGACGATCAAGATGCCCGAGACGAACGTGTGGACCGGGGGAAGCGCGCCAAGCACATCGACCTCTGACGGGGGCAGTCCCAGCTCCTCCTCGGTCTCCCGCAGTGCGGTGTCGCGCAGCGCGGCATCGCCCGCATGGCTGAGCCCGCCTGGGAAGGAGATCTCGCCTGCGTGCCGGGGAAGCTCGTCGGTCCGGCGGGTGAACACCACCCAGGGGTCCTGGTCCTCGACGATCGGTACGAGCACCCCCGCGAGAAGCTCCTCCCGGCCGGGCCGGGACCGCGGGTCCGGATCAAGGGTGTCGGCGAGGAGTGACCGCAGGTGATCCGTCCGCATCTCGGCCACATCGTAGAGGAGGTCGTGGCGAAAGCCGCCGCCGCTTGGGACCTCCCGCCGCTGGGGGATGGTTGAATCGGAGCGATGGATCGGTTCGACGTCTTCGTGATCGGAGGCGGTGCCACCGGATCGGAGATCGCGTTCCGGCTTGGACGAAACGGTGGGCTCGCCGTCGGCCTGGCCGAGCGGGACAAGCTGGGGGGCGAATGCAACCTCTACGGCTGCGTCCCCACCAAGGTCATGCTCCGAAGCGCCAAGATCGCGGCGCTGGCCCGGGACGCGGACCGCTTCGGGGTACGCGTTCCGGCCGTGGACGTGGACTTCCTGGCCGTTCGGGACCGGGCTCGGGGGATCATCGAGGCGCAGTCGGGCGGTGGGGCCAAGCCCTTCGAGCGACTCGGGATCCGGGTGCTCCTAGAGGAGGCCCGAGTAGTGGGTCCGCACCGGATCGAGATGGCGGACGGCACCGAGGTCGAAGCGGACCGGATCGTCCTGGCCACCGGGAGCGAATCGGTCACGCCGCCCATCGACGGGATCGAGGAGGGCCAGTACTGGACCAACAAAGAGGCTATCTGGAAGCCCGAGTCGGTCCCGCGGTCGATCGCCATCCTGGGAACCGGGGCCATCGGGATCGAGTTCGCCCAGATGTACGCCCGGTTCGGCTCGAGGGTCACCGCCATCGAGGTCCTTCCCAGGGTCCTCCCCAACGAGGACGAGGATGCGGCGGCGGACCTGGTCCCCGCGCTGGAGGCGGAAGGCATCCGATTGGTGCCGGGGACGACCTGTTTCCGCGCCGAGTACCACGGACGGAGGTGGCGGCTGCACCTGTCGAACGGGGAGGTCCTCGAGAGCGTCGAGCTGCTCGTGGCCGCGGGCCGGCGCGCCCGGTTCGAGCCTCACGACCTCGACGCGGCCGGCATCCAGCTCGACGTCGCCGGCAAGCCGGTGCTCACCGACACCATGCGCACCACGAACGACCACGTCTGGGCGGCCGGCGACGCCACCGGCGAGCTCCTGTTCACCCACGTGGCCACGTACGAGGCCGACCTGGTCGTCGACGACATCCTGGGCAAGCCACGGCCCCGCGACTATCGGGTCGTGCCCCGGGTGACGTTCTGCGACCCCGAGGTGGCGAGCGTGGGCCTCACCGAGCGCCAGGCCCGGGAGGCCGGGAACGACGTTCGGATCGCCAAGGTCCGCATGGAGGACAGTGAGCGGGCGACGATCGAGGGCCGGACCCACGGCCTGGTCAAGCTGGTGGCGGATGCGCGGACCGGCGAGCTCCTGGGGGGACACGTGGTCGGCGAGGAGGCCGGGGCCATGATCCACGAGGTGGTGGTGGCGATGGCCGCACGGACCCCGGCCCAGGTCGTGGGAGACGCCATCCATGCCTACCCCACCTTCCCCGAAGTGCTCAAGGCGGCCTTCCAGAAGCTGGCGACCGACTGACCAGCGTTGACGGGTATCCTGAAGAGGCGATGGACAGCGACACCGCGACCGTCCTCACCGTGACGGCCAAGGCCGCCGGGAAGATCCGGGCCCTGGCCAATCGTGAGGGCAGGCCGGCCCCCATCCTCCGGGTCCGGGTGGTGGCCGGGGGGTGCTCCGGCTTCTCCTACGAGCTGTCCTTCACCGAGGCCCCGACCCAGGACGACCACGTCATCGACGTGGACGGGGTGCAGGTCCTGGTGGATCAGAAGAGCGCGCCGATCGTCGAGGGTTCCACCCTGGAGTTCGACGACGCCATGCTCGGTGGGGGCCTGAAGATGCTGAACCCTCGGGCCACCCACGAGTGCGCCTGCGGTCAGTCCTTCGCCATCTAGAGCCGTTCAGGCGGCACGGAGCGTCCCGGTCATGGACGGGTGGAACTTGCAGTGGAACCCCGCCGTGGCCGAAGCCGGGAAGGGCACCGTGACTTCCACGGTCTGACCGGCCGGCACGTCCCTGGAGACACCGCCGTCGTCCAGCGTGAAGCTGTGGGTGACCGAGTCCTCGTTCGTGATCGTCACCGGGGCTTGCTGTCCGCCCGGCGCCGAGAGTGTGTCTGGATCGAAGGCGAAGTCCTTGATGGTGATGGTCAGACCACCTCCTCCACCACCGCCATCTCCTCCTCCACCAGCGCCGCCTCCTCCGCCTCCACCGTCGGAGGAGCTCCCGCACGCGCCCAGAAGAAGCACGAGCGACAGGGCAAACCCGGCACGCCGCCGGCCGCTGATCGTCCTCCTCATCCCAACCCTCCCCGATCGTGGACGCGCCAGGCTAGCCTAGCGACTCGCGGGCCGGCGAAGGACGTTCGCATGCTCCCTCCTGTCCGAAGGGCCAACCCTCGTATTACGGGCGAGCGGGCCGAAGGGCTTTCCGGCGAGCGCAGATGCTCGCGCTATGCTTCGGGCCGTGCCCGCCGCGGACCGCACGCAGTGGTACGACCTGTATCACGAGGTCGTCCTGACCGGGCTGTGCACCGGATGCACCGCCTGCATCGTCGCCTGCCCCTTCCACGTCCTGGGCTACGAGGACTACCAGCCCGTCCAGCTCCAGGAGGACGGTCTCGACCAGTGCGCGCACGGCGACCGGGGCTGCTCGCTCTGCACCTTGGCCTGCCCCCGGTTCCGCGATTGGGAATCGGACATCGACAAGCTGCTGTTCGGCCAGACGCGGAAGCCCGAGGAGGTCATCGGCCAGTACCGCGACATCGTGCTGGCCAGGGCGAACGACCCCGAAGCCCTGATGCACGGTCAGGACGGCGGCGTGGTCTCGGCCCTGCTCGTCTGGGGCCTGGAGAACGGCGAGATCGACGGGGTCTGTACCTCGAAGCTGTCGGAGGAGCGCGCGTGGGACGCCGAACCCACCGTGGTCACCGACCGGGAAGGTGTGCTGGCCACGGCGGGGTCGCGCTACACGTACTCCGCGAACCCGCTGGCGATGCTGAAGGCGGCCCAGATGGGCCTGTCCAAGGTAGCCCTGGTAGGCATGTCGTGCCAGGCCAGCGTGACGGGAGCCATGGCGGCGCGTCGCGTGAACAAGTGGGCGAAGAAGATCAACTGGACGTTCGGGCTCCTGTGCTCGAAGAGCTTCACGTACGAGGGCCTGATGGTCGAGATCGCCCAGCAGGAGCTGGGCCTGAAGCTGAAGGACATCGTCCGAGTGAACGTCAAGGGGAAGCTGCTCTTCTACACGAAGGAGGGCGAGGAGATCACATACTCGCTCAAGAAGTCGCACCGGTTCACCCGGCCGGGGTGCCTGCTCTGCCCGGACTTCGCCGCAGAGCACGCGGACATCTCTTTCGGCGGCCTGGGCCAGAGCGACGGGTGGACCCTGACGGTCATCCGCACCGAGAAGGGTCAGGACATCTGGAACCGGGCCGTCGCAGACGGAATCGTCACGTGGCGGCCGGGATCCGACGATCCCGGGGCCATCGAGCTCATGGCCAAGCTCGCGGCGAAGTCCAGAGAGCGATGGCCGGCAGAGCAGCTCCCGGAGACGGACCGGTTACCCGGCGTGCTGCCGTCGGGGAACGGAGAGGTGGCCGCGGAGACCTGAGTGGCCGTGGACCGGTCAGCCGGCTGCGGGCCAGGCCGCCACGACAGGGTGATCGACATCCTTCGGACCGACCTGCGCCGCGCCGCCGGGTGAGCCGAGGCCCGTGACCGAGTCGGCGAACCACTCGGCGTTGATCGGCGTGAACTGCTTCCACTCGGCCGGCACGTCGTCCTCGTAGAAGATCGCCGTGACCGGGCACACCGGCTCGCAGGCGCCGCAGTCGACGCACTCGTCGGGGTGGATGTACAGCATCCGCGGCCCCTCGTAGATGCAGTCCACGGGGCACTCGTCCACACACCCCTTGTCCTTGATGTCGATGCAGGGCTCACATATCGTGTAGGTCATCGGTTTTCCCCTTTACCACGGTGCGAACCGTCTAAATATACCCCCTCAGCGCGGTGGCATGCCCCCGGCCGAGCAGGTGCCATGGGGCCGTCAGGCCACCTCCGTGTGGGGCGCGAGCGCGAACACCGTCCCCAGGATCGACGACAGGGCGTCTCGCGTGGCCACTGGATACACCACCGGGAGGTCGGCGCCTGCATCCTCGTATGCCCGGAGTCCGGCCCGGGCCTCCTGTGCGTCACCCATGAGGCACACCCGGCGCACCAGCTCCTCGGGTACGCGGTCAGGCCTTGCCCCGGCCAGAGCCTCCGCCGCCGCGCGGGCCTGTTCCCCCAGGCCGACCGCGTCGAACTGGCGGCGATAGGCCGGGTACGTGGCGTACTGGGCCGCCATCGCCGCGAGCGCGGCCAAGGCGGCCCCCGGCTCCTGGCCCACGCACGCTCGGACATACACGGCGAGAGTCACCGAGGCCGGGTCCCGCCCTGCCGCCTCCGCGCCTTCGCGGATCCGCTCCCGCGCGAACGCGACCCGCTCGGGCGGGCACCAGTTCAGCAGCACGCCGTCGGCGACCTCTCCACCGAGCCGCATGGCCCGGGGGTTCAGCGCGGCCACCCAGATCGGGACGGGCCCGTGGCCAGGATGGAACGACAGGCGGAACCGGCCGCCCCCAGACGTCTCGACCTCCTCGCAGGCGAGGGCCGACCGGAGCAGGGTGACGGACTCGCGGAGTCGGTCGAGGGCGCCGGGACCCACCGGTCCGGTCCCCACGCCGAGGATCAGCCGGCCACCGGAGATCTCGTGCAGGGTGGCGGCGGCCATCGCCGTCGTCGACGGGCGGCGAGCCACGATCGTCACGATGCCGGTTCCCAGGAGGAGCGCCTCGGTGTGCCCGGACAGCCCCGCCAACGTGGAAAAGGCCTCGCGCCCCGAGCTCTCCGGAACGAACAGGGCCTCGTACCCGGCCTGTTCAGCGGTGTGGACGATCTCCACCAGGTCTGGCCACGGCACCGGGTCCCGGA
This sequence comes from Actinomycetota bacterium, assembly GCA_050695235.1. Lineage (GTDB taxonomy): Bacteria > Actinomycetota > UBA4738 > UBA4738 > HRBIN12 > AC-69. Next base: position 2,587 of record JBOGVH010000334.1, on the reverse strand, counting down.
TGGCCAGGCCCCGTCGCGGTGCCCGATCGGATGGTGTCCGATCCATGGTGGATAGCATCGTCGAGAGTGGAGGACGTTCGCTCGTCGTCCGAGGACGGCTGAGGAGGAGGAGGTCTTCGCTACCGCCGCTCGCGGCGGCGGAGGCCGCCCACCCAGATCAACGGCAGGAGCAGGAAGGCCACCCCGAACAGCCTGGGAGCGATCACCAGCCCGAGGAACGCAAGGGCGACCGATGTGACGACCCACAGGAGCGGGTTCCCCCACCAGGGCCGGACCCGCCGCTCAGGCTCCGTCCGCTCTTCCAGGGCATGCACGTCGTGACGGGCCGACATCGCCAGGAACACCGCCAGGGCGCCGGCCACGAAGGCGAATGGGACCAGGATGAGCAGGAGCGTGTTCCCGTTCACGGGTCCAGGGTAACCCCGTTGCCGCGGGAGGTTCCGTTCGTTACAGCGGGACGTGCGACAGGACCATGATCCTGGGCTCGGTCATCTCCTCCATGGCGAACCGGAGCCCTTCCCGGCCGAACCCCGAGTCCTTCGACCCGCCGTACGGCATCTGGTCCGCCCGGAACGCCGATTGGTCGTTCACGATGACCCCGCCCACCTCGATCTCCCGGTGAGCCTGGAACGCCCGGTCGATGTCCCGGGTGAACACGCCCGCCTGAAGGCCGTACCGCGAGTTGTTGACCTCCGCCAGGGCCTCCTCGAAGGTCTGGTAGGGACTCACGGTCGTGACCGGTCCGAAGATCTCCTCGCACCGTACCTTCATCTCCGGGCTCGTCCTGGCCAGGACCGTCGGTGCGTAGAAGGGGTCGTCGCGGCGGCCGCCGGTCAGGACCTCGGCGCCGTGGGTCACGGCCTCGTCCACCCACGTGGCGATGCGCTCGAGCGACCCGGCATCGATCAACGGTCCGACGTCCACGGTCGGGTCCATGGGATCGCCGTACTTCAGGCTCTCGACCTGCTTCACCAAGCGCGTGGTGAAGTCGTCGTAGACCTCAGATTGCACCAGCACGCGCTGGACGCTGATGCAGCTCTGGCCAGCTTGGTAGTAGCCGCCGAAGGCGATCCGCTGCGCCGCGAGGTCGAGGTCCGCGTCGGAGTGGACGATGACCCCGGCGTTACCGCCCAGCTCGAGCGTCACCCGCTTCCTGGGGTCCAGGCCCTTCAGGTACCAGCCGACCTCCGAGGACCCGGTGAACGAGATCTTGCGGTACCGGACGTCGCGAGCCATCCCGTCGGCCACGCTCGAGGACACCGGCAGCACCTGGTACATCCCCCTGGGCAGGTCGGTCTGGGCGAACAGCTCGGCCAGGCGGATCGCCCCGAGCGGCGTGGCCGCGGCCGGCTTGACCACGATCGGTGCGCCGACGGCCAGGGCGGGGGCCACCTTGTGGGCCACCAGGTTCAGCGGGAAGTTGAACGGCGAGATCCCCAGGACCGGGCCGAACGGGAACCTGCGGATGATGCCCAGGCGCGAGCCGAGCGACGCCTCCGTGTCCAGGCGCATCACCTCGTCCGCGCCGTGACGAAGGACCTCGGAGGCCCACCGGAACGTGGACACCGCCCGGGTGGCCTCCACCGTCGCCCACTTGAGCGGTTTGCCGCCCTCCCGGGCGATCAGGGCGGCGTTGTCATCGATGCTCTGGGCCAGGCCCCGAGAGATGTGGTCGAGGGCATCGGCTCTCGCGTGCACGGGGAGGAACCGGCTCTCCCGGAACGTCTCTGCCGCAACCGTCGCCGCCTCCTCGACGTCGGCCTCGGTCGGCACGCCGACCTCGGCCACCACCGTCCCGTCGTACGGGCTCTTGACCGGGAAGGTCCCCTTGCCCGTCCGCCACTCCCCGTTCACGAGGAACGTCCTGGTCTGCATCGGCCTCACCTCTGTGCTTCGGGGGGTTACCCTTGAGCCCCCGAACCCCCGCTAGTCGACGGCCGCCATCACGTGCTTGATCTGGGTGTAGTCCTCGAGCGAGTACATCGACATGTCCTTGCCGTATCCGCTCTGCTTGTAGCCGCCGTGCGGCATCTCCGATGTCAGCCCGAAGTGCGTGTTGATCCACACCGCGCCGAACTGGAGCTTGCGCGCCGCGTTCAACGCTCGGCCGATGTCGCGGGTCCACACGGACGACGCGAGGCCGTAGACGACGTCGTTCGCCCAGGCGATGGCCTGGTCGTCGTCCTTGAATCGCTGGATCGTGACCACCGGCCCGAACACCTCGCGCTGGATGATCTCGTCCTTCTGATCCACATCGGCAACAATCGTGGGCTTGTAGAAGTACCCCGCGCCGGCAAGGGCCTCCCCGCCGGTGACCACGTTCGCCCCTTTCTCCCGAGCCCGCTCCACGAAGCCCGCCACGCTCTGCCGCTGCGTGTCGGAGACGAGCGGCCCCATCTCGGTTTCCTCCTTCTGCGTGTCGCCAACCACGAGCGACTCGACCGCGGGAACGAGCTCGGAGAGCACGTCGTCGTAGATCTTCGGTCCGGCCACGATGCGCGTGGCGGCAGTGCAGTCCTGTCCGGAGTTCGTGTAGCCGGCGAACTTCAGCATCTCCACGAGCTTGGACACGTCGGCGTCGTCGAAC
>JBOGVH010000333.1:0-2337 GCA_050695235.1 Actinomycetota bacterium | reverse complement strand
TGGCCAAGGAGTCGTACGAGATCGGCGAGATCCCCCCGGTGGGCGAGGTCCCCGCACGGATGCACGCCCAGCTTGTGCGGCCCGACCGATACGGGGAGCCGGAGAAATCGATCCAGGACGAGGTGATCGACGTTCCGCCGATCGGGGCGGGAGAAGCCCTGGTCATGGTCATGGCCGCCGGGGTCAACTTCAACAACGTGTGGGCGGCTCGGGGGGTCCCCATCGACGTCACGAAGACGCAGGCACGATGGGGCGAGCCGACCGACTTCCACATCGTCGGCTCGGACGCCTCCGGTGTGGTCACCGCGGTCGGCGACGGCGTGTGGAACCTCGCGGTCGGTGACCGCGTCGTCGTGCATGCCGGCCAGTGGGATCCCGACGACCCGTGGGTCCTCGCGGGGAAGGACCCGGGCCTCGCAGCGAGCTTTCGGGTATGGGGCTACGACACCTGCTGGGGATCGTTCGCCCAGTTCACCAAGGTCCAGGCCCACCAGTGCCTGCCGAAGGCTGCCGGCCTTTCGTGGGAGGAGGCGGCCGCTCCCACGCTCACGGGCTCCACCGCGTACCGCATGCTGCACGGCTGGCCGCCGCACACGGTCGAGGAGGGGGACGTCGTGTTGGTGTGGGGCGGGTCGGGCGGCCTTGGCTCGCTGGCCATCCAGCTCGTCACACTCGTAGGCGGCAAGGCGGTCGCTGTGGTCTCCTCTGACGAGAAGGGGGAGTACTGCAAGCGCCTGGGCGCTGTCGGCTACGTCAATCGAGCGAACTTCAGCCACTGGGGCGTTCCCCCCAGGTGGGACTCGCCGGAGTGGAAGGAATGGTTCGACGGGGCCAAGGCCTTCGGGAAGGCGGTCTGGGACGTTCTGGGGGAGCGGCGGAGCCCGCGGATCGTGTTCGAGCATCCGGCCCAGGACACCGTCCCCACGTCGATCTTCGTGTGCGACCGGGGCGGCATGGTCGTGATCTGCGCGGGCACGAGCGGGTACGACACCATGGTGGACGTCCGGTACCTGTGGTACCTGCAGAAGCGGTATCAAGGTTCCCACCTGTTCAACGACGAGCAGGCCGCCGCGTTCAACGACCTAGTCCGTGGCGGGCAGATCCAGACGACGCTCGGCCACACCTACCCGTACGAGGACACGGGCCAGGTCCACCAGTTGATGGCCGACGGCAAGCTCCCCGAGGGCAACGTGGCCGTCCTGGTCAACGCGCCGTCAACCGGTTTGACCGACCTGCCCTAACGGGGGTCCTGGACCAGCTCGACCAGGACGCCGCCCATCCCCGCCGGGTGGAGGAACGCGATCGTGGTGCCCCGTGAGCCGGAGCGAGGCGACTCGTCGACGAGGGGAACCCCCGCTGCGCGCAATGTCTGGAGGGTGGCCGCAACGTCGTCGACCCCGAGCCCCAGATGGTGCAGGCCCGGACCGCGCTTGGCCAGGAATCGTCCTACGGGTGTGTCGGGGCCGAGCGCGCCGACCAGCTGGATGCGCGAATCGCCCGCCTCGAACAGCACCTCTTCGACGCCCTGCGACTCCACGACATCTCGATGGGCAGGCTCCAACCCGAGCGTACGGCGGTAGAGCTCCACCGCCGCGTCGAGGTCCTCGACCGCGATCCCCACGTGGTCGATCCCGTTCAGCATGGCCGGCTCACCGTTTCCGCTCCGACGCGGGCTGGAGCCGTCGGACCAGGTTCCAGACCGTCGGGCCGGCCTGAGCCTCGAGCGCGTAGAACTCGACGAGGTCCAGGAACTGCTTCAGCGAGGGTGTGAGGCCTCCACGCTCGTAGGCGTAGATGGTCTGTCTGGCGGCCGGTCCGGGCGTCCTCCTGGGTCACGGGGGTCTGCTTCTTCCTGGCCACGGGCGTCCTCCGAGTCGAAGCGAGCAGGCACCATAGCCGTTCGGCCCGGATCCCGGCACGGCGTGCGTAGGCCCTTCGACGGCCAGGTAGGGCAAAGGGCTGATGCACATCCTGGGGGGCCTTCGTACGATACTCGGGCCTAGGCGTCGGCCAAGAAGGGGATGCTCGTGACGAAGGAACGATCGGTCGCAGCTTCGCTCGAGGGGTCGCAGATCCTGCGCGCGGGAAAGGCGGACGTCTTCCGGATCAGGGAGCGGACCCGTCGAAAGCGCGTGCGGCGGATGATCGTGATCCTGGGTGCGGCCGACGCGTACCTCTGGTACCGCTACCTCAGCGACAACCCATTGCGGCTGCCGAGCCTGGGTCCGAACTGGTTCCTGTTCCTGCCGGTGTTCCTGATCTTCATCGCCATCTTTCTGATGATGGCCATGCCGTTCCTCAGCGGGCGCTCGCCTCACATGGTGGTCCGTCCGGAGG
>JBOGVH010000332.1:0-1601 GCA_050695235.1 Actinomycetota bacterium | reverse complement strand
CCCGCCCCGTCGACCGCGCGGACCGGCCGCCCGTGCCGTGCGCCGCCTCCGACTCCTCCTGGGCTGACGCTCGGCCTTCGTGACCCACATCCCGGCACTCGGCCCGCGGGGCGAGGGTTGGGTCATCATCCAGCTCGCCCTGATTCTGGCTGTGGCGACCGCCGGCGCCGTGGCCCTGCCAACGGCCATCGCCGCCTGGCCCGACAACGTCCCCTTCCTGATCCAGGGCGTGCTCCTGTTCGTGATCGGCGGGTGGCTCGTCTGGTCGGGGGTCAACCGTCTCGGCCAGAGCCGCACCGCCATGCCCCGCCCACGAGACGACGCAACACTGATTCGCGACGGCATCTACGCCCGGATCCGCCATCCGATCTACGCCGGGATCGTGAGCCTTGGCATTGGGTGGGCCATTGGAACGCTCAGCCTCCCCGCGCTGATCGGTGCCCTGATCCTTGCAGTGGTCCTGGACCTGAAGGCGCGTCGCGAGGAGGTCTGGCTGGCAGAGCGCTATCCCGAGTACCCCGCCTACCAAGCCGGAACGCATCGTTTCATCCCGGGGGTGTACTGAACACCGCGCCAGCCGCGGGCTACCATCGGTCGATGGCCGAGTACGACGCGCGTGCCGCCCTCCTGGTCGTCGACGTCCAGAACGACTTCGCCGATCCGGCAGGCAGCCTGAGCGTGCGCGGCGGAGCCGACATGATTCCCCGCCTGAACGCCGAGATTCGAAAGGCGCAGGACGCCGGGGCGACCATCATCTACACCCAGGACTGGCACCCAACGTCCACCCCGCACTTCGCCAAGGACGGAGGGACGTGGCCGGTGCACTGTGTGGCGTATACGTGGGGGGCTGCGTTCCACCCCGAACTCGCGGTTGTCGGGCCGTCGGTGCGTAAGGGGAGCAACGGGGAGGATGGCTACTCCGGATTCACCGTGCGCGACCCGATCACCGGGTTGGAGCGGCCCACTCAGCTGGAATCGATGCTCCGGATGCACAGCATTGAGCGGGTGGTGATCGGAGGCCTGGCCACCGACTACTGTGTACGGGCCACCGGGCTGGATGCCCTGGATCGCGGGATTGGGGTCGCCGTCCTGACCGATGTCATAGCCGCCGTCGACCTCCAACCCGGGGACGGGGCCCGAGCCCTCCACGAGTTGCAGGCCGCAGGCGCCCAGTTGACGACGACCGGCTGACGGAGGCCGGGGGGGCCGTCAGCGCCGAGACCACCCCACCCAGCTGAGGGCCACTCCGCCGACCACGGCAACGGCTCCGATCACGACCCAGATCTGGCTCCCGGTCATGAAGCTTCCGGAGACGATCACGTTCGTGCCCTGCAGGATCCAGATCGCCCCCGCGAGGGCGATCAGGGCCCCGACAATGGTCATGGCGACCGGACGCACACTCGGATGGTAGACTCTTGGCCGTTCCGGACTGCTCGTCCGGGGTCCAGCCTTTCCCTCCCCTCCCACCACGGTTGTTTCGTCGGCTCACGGGGTAGTGGTAAGACCCGTGGCCGGTACACCGAGCGAGCGCGAACCGGAAGGTTCAACTCATAGTGGGAGGTCCAGGGTGACCTATTCCGACCAGGTCCTGACGTGTTCAG
>JBOGVH010000331.1:0-2158 GCA_050695235.1 Actinomycetota bacterium | reverse complement strand
TCGAGTCCTTTCGGCACCGTCGTGTTTCGGGCGGAGGGCCGGGGGACACGATCGCGCAGATGCTTGTACGCGATGGCCACCGACGTCTCGCCGTTGAAGGGCGCGCTCCCCGTGAGCAGCTCGAATGCCACGATCCCAACGGAGTAGAGGTCGGTGCGGGGGTCGGCCGGCTCGCCCAGGAGCTGCTCGGGCGCGAGGTAGTGGGCGGTCCCCGAGATCGTCCCCGTCTGGGTGGAGCGCGCGTCCGCGTACGCGTGCGCCAGCCCGAAGTCGGTCACCTTGGCCACGCCGTCTCGGGTGACCAGCACGTTCTCGGGCTTCACATCTCGGTGAACGATGCCCTTTCGGTGTGCATGCTCGAGGGCCGCGAGCACTTGCAGGAGGACGTCCGCGGCCTGGGCCGGGGCAAGCAACCCCTCGGCGGCAAGGACGTCGCGAAGGCTCTGGCCCCGAACGAACTCCATGACCATGAAGTACACGCCGTCGACGGCCCCCCAGTCGTGCACCCCGACGATGTTCGGGTGGCTGAGCCCCGCCGCGGCCCGGGCCTCCCGGCGGAACCGGTCGACGAAGCCCGGATCCGAGGCCAGATTGGGATGGAGGACCTTGACGGCCACCTCGCGCGCCAGAACGGCGTCGTGGGCCCGAAAGATCTCGCCCATCCCCCCCGCGGCGACACGCTCCAGGACCTGGTACCGACCGTCGAGCGTGGTTAGGGTGGACGTGGTCTCGGAGATGCGGACCGTGCGATCCGGTTCTGTACGGCTAGACGTCGCTGGACCTCCCGCGCGCGGGCGACGTGTGAAGGGCCGGGGCCCATCGTAGCGTGGAACGGAGGCCGGATGGGCGAACCGGGGGGTCTTCCCCCGGACGGGGAGGACTATCAGGACGCGTTCGCCCGCATGGAATCGGCTGTGGATGCGGGTCAGACGGACCTCTCCGGGCTCGGATTCTGGCGGCTGCTCCGTCGAGTGAAGGTCGAGCCCGTGCTGGCCGAGCACTGGGCGGACCAGGCCGGCCGGATCGACCGCAAAGCGTTCGAGGCCCGCGTGCGGTTCCGGTTCCCGGTGTGGTTCGGGAACCTGGTGCTCCTGATCGGCGTGCTGTTCGGAGCGGCGGCGACCGTGTGTGGCATGCGATGCGACAACCCGACCGTGTCCGGATGGGCCTTCGTGGTGGCGGGCATGACGTGGTCGGTGTGCGTCCACGACCTCGCGCATTGGGCAGTCGGTCGGCTGGTCGGGATCTCGTTCCTGGCCTACTACATCAGTTTCCCTCCGTGGCCCGGGCTGAAGATCGACTACGCTTCCTACCTTCGGGCATCGCCGGCAGCGCGAGCCTGGATGCACGCGTCCGGCGCCCTGGCCACGAAGGTCGCGCCGTTCGCGGCCCTTGGGTTCTGTCTCGCCGCGAACGGCCCGGCGTGGGCCGCTTGGGTGCTGGCCGGCATCGGCGCCTTCCAGATCGTCACGGACATCCTTCTCTCCAGGACGAGGAGCGATTGGAAGCGGGTAGCGCGGGAACGGGCCCTGGCTCGGGCCCAAGCCGGCCGTCGAAGATAGCGACCTATACTGAGGTGGAACCACCGGGGAGCTCGGGACAACCGGGCTGAGAGGCCGGCTCGTGGGGCTCAAGCAGCGAAGCGGTAGCCCCAGGACAAAAAGCGCCGGCGACCCGAGGAACCTGATCCCGGTAATGCGGGCGGAGGGAACGATGGGCACGATCGATCCGGAGCGGCTCCGGGTCCATGTCATCACCTCGGATGGGCTCGTCCCGGGCCGTGGGCACATCGAGGTGGCGGATGCGGCGATCGAGGGCGGCGCCGACGTGGTGCAGCTCCGCGCGCCGAAGCTCTCGGACCACGACCTGCGGTCGGTGGCGGGGGAGATCGAACGTCGCTGCCGGAAGGGCCAGGTCTTGTTCGTCGTGAATGACCGGATCGACATCGCCGTCGCGGTTGGGGCCGGGGGGGCGCACGTCGGCCAGCGTGACCATCCGGGGACCGCCCGCGAGCGACTCGGGCCGCGGGGAGTGCTCGGGATCAGCGTGGCGACGCCGGAGCAGGCCGAAGCGGCCGAGGGGGCCGGAGCCGACTACCTGGGGGTCACCGTGTTCGCCACACCGACCAAGGCCGAGGCCGTCCCGATCGGGCTCGACG
>JBOGVH010000330.1:0-4621 GCA_050695235.1 Actinomycetota bacterium | reverse complement strand
GGGCCGACCTGCTTCTCCGCACCCGTTCCCGAGACGACCTGGAGGCCGGCGACGTCGCCGAACCCGGCCGGCCGAGCGAACGGCTTGGACAGTCGGCCCTCCAGCACCTGGTGCGCGGCGTCCTCGTCGGCCGAGGCGGCCTCCAGCGTCGCCGCAACCTCCTCGATGACGGCGGGGGTCGGGTCCTTACCCAGGTCGCGGGCGGCCCGTCGCGTCAGCTCGGTGACCAGCTTGCGCCGCTCCTCCGCTCGCCGGCGGAGCTCCTCGGCGTCGCCACCGGACAACGCTCGGCGCTGCGCCAGCCGAAGCTGTTCGCCCACCTGGAGCAGCTCTTCGACGGCCGAGCGGTCCTCGTGCGCAAGCCGGTTGACGGCCCACGCGGATCGGACAGGTTTTCGCAACGCGCCCACGAGGCGGGCCGAACCGGCGTCCCCCTGATCCTTGAGGCGCTTGGCCAGGGCGTTTCGCGCCTGAGTGAACCCTTCCGGCGGCGCGGTGAACAGCTCTTCCACGGCCCGCTCGACGTCCTCGGTCTCCACCATACGAGGAACAGTGTGCCCCACCGGCACGACATGGTGCCAGGCCCAGGATCGTCGGGACGGGCACCCGAGCCGGGGCGCCGGCCCCGCCTACTCCCAGTACGGGCGGAGCTTGATGACCTCGCAGCTACGGAACGTGTCGTGCTTGTCCCCGACGCAGCGGTCGCGTCCTGGTCCCCCCGCGAGGAGGCCGGGCGACTGGCCGCTGGCGAAGTCCTTCAGCACGTCGTTGCCCCGGCCCCCGAAGGCGGCCTCGGTGGCGCCCCCCTTGCCGGTGGTCAGGAGGTCATCCCCCAGGCCGCCGTAGAGGATGTCCGGCCCCTTGCCGCCGTTGATCCGGTCGGCGCCGCCCCGCCCGTAGATGATCTGCGGGCCGTTCATGCCTTGGATCCGGTCGCCCTTTGTCGTGCCCGTCACCTCGGTCGGGTTGCTCGCCTGGGCCACCGAACCGACGAGCAGCACGGCCAGGACCGCCGTGCCCAGGATCGTCTTGGAGATGGTCCTTCCAGTCATCCCTTCGTCCCCCTCCCGTAGTCCGTATGGGGGTTGGATTATGGCGTTCTCGGAGGATGCCCGCCACCTACAGGCGACCTAAGGCCAAAGGTGCCGTGTCGCGTATGGGCTCCCCCCTGAGGATTCGCACCACCAACGGATGACCTAGGGCGAAAGGTCCCCCGGGCCGTTCCGGCCCACTGCGAGCCGCCATATGCCGACCATATGGTGGCGGATTTGCTATGGATGAGCGGTGGGGTCAGTCGACGCTGGCGATCGTCAGCACGATCGTCGAGTCGACGCCGCCCGAGACCTGAACCGACGTGGACGTCGCCTTGACGCGGAGCCTGATCACGTCCCCTGAGACGAGCGAGGTGATCGTCGTCAGCGGCACGGCCTGCGGAAGGTCGCTCGCGTTGAACCCAGCGGATTGACACACGCCGCTCACCCCGTTGACTACGAGGCAGGCCGTCGCGGTCGCCGTAGGCAGCAGCAGGCCGGTCATTTTCATCGGTATCGACACGGTGATCCGATAGACGCCCGACCGGGGGACGAGGATCTGCGCCGTTCCCGGAACGTGCACGAACCCCTCCGTGACCTCGGTCGTGGACCACGTCACGTCCTGGAAGGTACCGGCGACCGCAATCGATTGCGTCGTCGCATCGGAGACCTGGATGTAGACGGGATCTTCGCCGGGACCCGCGGGCCCGACCAGGCTGGTCCCCGACCCGGGCCACGCGCCTGAGGCCTTTGGTCCGTAGAGGACCCAAGCGGTCGTGTCGAGAAAGAAGTCGCCGTTCACCCCAACCCCGGCGCCCGGTGCTCCCGCCCCGCTCAGGATCGTGTTTCCGTCGGCTCCGTCGGTTCCGTCAACTCCGGCCGGTCCGGTGGCTCCGGCCGGTCCGGCAGGTCCTTCAGCTCCGTCAGCTCCGGCCGGTCCGGCAGGTCCAGCAGGTCCGGCAGGTCCGGCAGCTCCGATCAAGCTGGTCCCGACCGCCGGCCACGCGCCTCCGGTCTTCGGCCCGTACAGGTGGAAAGCTACGTCGTCGAGATAGAAGTCGCCGTCTGCCCCGAGCGAGTCGGGCGGCGCGCCCGCGTCGTGCAGGATCGTGTGACCATCGTCTCCCGGGGTGCCGGGTGTTCCGGCGATACCCTGGGGACCGGGAACGCCGGCTGGTCCCACCGGGCCTGTCGGGCCGGTTGCACCGGGTGAGCCCTCGGGCCCTTGGACGCTGAACGTGAAGCGTCTGGTACCGGACGGGCAGCGCCTCGGCAGCCGCGGTTCCCGGATCAAGCGCACGACGCCCGTTCGACGGTTGTAGCAGGCCGAGAGCACCCCGTCGGAGCCGAGAGTCGCGCCCGCGATATTCGAAAGCCCCGCAACCGCGAGCACACCCCCCGTGAGTAGCGCGATCGCGCGTCGCGAGGGTCTCCGAACATCGCGTATCGAGTGCCGCCAGTCCGGGTCCCTCGGGCCATCCATATCAGGACTATCGGACGCCCCAAGCTACCCTTTACGCGGGAAGTCGTTGGGAGTTCCTCTGTCGTGAGGACCCGCCGGCGGAGGGGCTAGTTACTGTGAGGGTTCTCCTCACTGCTCGGGATCGTTACAGAATCCGGCCGCCAAAGCGCATACGCTCCCCGAGCCTCTCAACTCGAAGGTCTGCCGCGGAACATCGCAGCGACACCGCCGAGGAACGTCGGAAGCGATCGTTGCCAAAAGATCCGCCGGTTCACCACGGCGATGACGGCGATGATGGTCAGCAACCACCAGAGGGACGCCGGGTGCCCGTCACGCCATGTCCGCCAGATCGCGAGGGCGTATCCGGTTGCCTGCAGGAGCATCGACATCGCTTCGTTCCGGGTGAGCGCGAACGCCGCGAGCAGAAGCCCGACAAGCCCCAGCCCGAGGGCCGGAGGTATCCAGCCCGACAGGGTGAATCCGAGGACGGCCCCCGCGCCGACGAACGTATCCGCCCACAGGTCGACGTCCCCGAGCCAGGTTCGCCCGGCGGACGCCCTCGCCGCCCGACCGTCGAGGAAGTCGGATATCCACGCGAACCCAAGCAGAACCGCGCCCAGCGTCACTCGTCGGGTTCCCAGGACCGGGATCAGCGCGACGGCGACGATCAGCCGCGCGAGCGTGAGCGCATCCGCCGCGAGCCCGACCAGGTCACGCTCCTCGGGCCGCGCGGCGCCGTGCCCTTCCATATCCTGAGCCTAGCTCGGGATCTCACCTCCAGGTCGAACAGCATCTCGGTCCAGTCGATCCCGGGCCCGCTGGCCTTACGTGCCGAGCTTCCCGATGAGCTGGGAGATGCGGTTCGTCTGCACTGCGGCGAGGGACGCCACGTCGATCCACTGCCAGGAGTTTCGACTCCCAGAGCAGGCAAGCGCGGAGAGCACCTTGCCGTAGACCCATGCAACGTAGATGGCGATGCCTTCTCCACGTGGGCCAAGTGTCGCCTCCTCCCTCGCCCACGCGTGTTGGACGTCCGGAATCGTCGGTGGCTTGGGCTCGACCGTCGCAGTGACGCGGACGTCGGCCCGGAAGTTGCGCATGAGCCGCTCGGGCACCACTGCCAGACGTCCAACGGCTTCATCGTCTGATGCGAACGGTGTCGCCTGTGTCCACAGCCATCGCTCTCGCCCGATCTGCTCGGAAGAACGCCAGGCCGTGACCGTCCGGGCCGCTCCCTGGCGTTCGTCCTCGATTGCAGGCTCGTCTCCGCTCGTTCGCCATACACGCTCGTCGAGTATCTGCCAGCCTTCTCCTGGTGGTCAGCCGGCGTCAATAGCACGGCTGTGGCCCTGCTTCGATCGTTTGCCCCAATCTGTGCCGCCGCCCAACGAAGTCTCCGCAACATGGCCTCTGAATGATGGCGGAGGCTCATCTGCATTCACAATGCCTCCGGATCAACTGTCGTCACGGCTACGCGGCCGCCCGTGCGGGGACATGCACGCCGACCGCCATCGACGTGCAGGCGCTCAAGCGCGAGCAGGACCGGATCAACGCTGAGGTTGCGGAGGCCGAGTCACAGCTCGCGACCGACGGCGAGAAGCTGAGGCAGGCGACGAAGATCATCGACCTCGCCATCGACCTCGCGAACAACTGCGCCGCGAGCTACCGGAAGGCGAAGCCCGAGGTGCGAAGGATGTGGAACCAGGCCTTCTTCCGCACGATCCGCATGCGGGACAGCAGGATCGCGGATCCCGCGTATGAAGAGCCCTTCGCGTCCCTACTCGGTTCACACAAGGGCTCGATAGTGGACTTAGCAGGACGATGTGTGAACCGCCTGCCGCTCCTTGACGCTCTCCGAAGGCAAGCGGCTGGGTAGAGAGCCCCGGCTCTCTCGACACTGGCAGCCGCGGTCCCCACAACCAGTCCGCCGATCAGCTCGGGCGCAGTGGACCTCAGTCGCGTGGAAGAGCTTGAGACTCGATCGGGCCACCCGGCGTCTCCAGGTAGAAGCCGGCATCCGGCAGCACCCGTCCCCGTCGCTTCCCGCTCAGGTGGTCGGCCGCCTCGGCGGGTGGCCACCATTCGCTGACGCCCAGGCCCGGGTCGGCAGCGTGGCGGCGATCAGATC
>JBOGVH010000329.1:0-2658 GCA_050695235.1 Actinomycetota bacterium | reverse complement strand
GGTCAGGCCGGCGAGCAGGACGTGAAGATCTCCCCGGAGGATGAGGACCAGAAGCGTCGATGGAGCCTGTTTCGAAAGGGAGGCAGGGGATGAAGCGAGGGGGGCTGGGACGAGGGTTGTCGGCGCTGATCCCGGGCGCGGTCGAGGAGGGTGCGGGGCTGCTGGAGATCCCCGTGGGGGCGATCGGCCCCAACCCCCGCCAGCCCAGGACGACATTCCAGGACGAGTCCCTGGATGCCCTGGCCGTCTCCATCAAGGAGGTGGGGGTCCTTCAGCCCATCGTCGTTCGGCGGGGAGACACCGGGTTCGAGCTGATCGCGGGGGAGCGGCGCCTTCGGGCGGCCAAGGCAGCCGGTTTGGCCACCATCCCGGCCGTGGTCCGGGAGAGCGACGACACCGAGTCCCTCCGGGAAGCGCTCATCGAGAACATCCACCGGGAGGATCTGAACCCCATCGAGTTGGCCGAGGCGTTCCGTGAGCTGCTCGAGGAGCTCGAGCTCAAGCAGGAGACCCTGGCCGAGCGGCTGGGGGTGTCCCGTTCGCACGTGGCCAACACCGTCCGGCTGCTGGGCCTGCCGGCCGACGTTCAGCAGCTCCTGGCTCAGGGGAGGATCCAGGCCGGCCACGGCCGGGCCCTCCTGGCCCTGGGAGACGGCGAGGCCCAGCGGTCCCTGGCCCTCCGGGCCGCCGCCGAGGAGCTCTCGGTGCGCGATGTGGAAGAGGTCGTTCGTAGGTTCGTGGACCAACCGCCCCCTGAGGCAACGACCGCCCGCGAGACGCCGCGCCGTGAGGGGATCTCCCTGGCCGAGGTGGAGGAGATCCTGTCGGAGCAGCTCGCAACCCGGGTGTCGATCCAGATGGGAAGGAAGCGGGGGCGGATCGTCATCGAGTTCGGCTCGGCCGACGACCTCGAGCGGATCGTGTCGGAGATCATCGGCTCGGGACCGGGGCTGGCACCGAGCAACTAGGGAAAACTAGCTGGTCACGTCGTCCGTGGCAGCCGCCCGCGACAGGGCCAGTTGGACGATCCGCTCGCACAGATCCGGGAACGCCAGGCCAGCGGACTGGGCGGCCATCGGCAGGAGGCTCGTGTCGGTCATCCCCGGCGACGTGTTCACGTCGACGATCCAGGGGATCCCTCGGGTGTCGACCATGATGTCCGCCCGACCGACGTCGCGCAGGCCGAGCGTGACGAACGCGCGGGTGGCCTCCTGGTGGCACGCCGCGGTCACTTCCGGAGCGAGGCGTCCGGGGGCGAAGTACTCGGTCGCACCAGGCGTGTACCTGGCCGCGTAGTCGAATACGCCTGACTTGGGGACCACCTCGACCAGAGGAAGAGGGTCCTGCGGGGATCCCACCATGGACGCGGCGACCTCCGTCCCATCGATCCTCCGCTCCACGACGACGGCCTTGGCGAAAGCGAGCGCGCTCATCACGGCGTGGGGAAGATCCACCTCGCGATCGACGAACGACAGACCCATGGCGGACCCCGCCCTGGACGGCTTGACCACCGCCGGCAGGCCGACCAGCTCGGCCACCTGATGGAGGATGGGGCCCGCCGCGAGGTCCCGGAGCGCCGCGGCCTGGATGGTCACCCAGGGGGGCGTGGAGACGCCGGCCGCATGCATGGTCTCCTTGGCCAGGACCTTGTCGAACGCGACCTGGCAGGGGAACGGCGGCGTCCCCGTGTAGGGGACCCTCAGGAGCTCGAGCAGGCGCTGAACCGTTCCATCCTCGCCGTCCTTGCCGTGCAATGCCACGTAGCATGCGGAAACCCTTGCAGCGGAGAGTGTTTCGAAGAATGGCTCCTCGCCGGGGTCCAGGACGAAGGCGTCGTACCCCTTGGACCGCAGCGCGGTCATCACCCGGTGTCCCGAGCGGAGTGACACCTGTCGTTCCGGGGAGTGGCCGCCGGCCAGCACCGCGATCCGCTCGCTCATCCCGACAGCGACCGGTACAGCTCCTGCTCGTCGGCGAGGAGCAGTCCGAGGCGCCGCACCCCCTCGGCGATGTCGGCCTCGGTTGGGTAGCAGAACGCCAGGCGCATCGTGTTCCGGCCGCGTCCGTCCGGATAGAAGGCCGTTCCCGGCACGTAGGCTACCCGCCGCTCCACCGCGGCCGCGAGCATGGCCTGGGTGTCGAGGTAGTCGGGAAGGGTGACCCACACGAAGAACCCGCCGCCCGGGTGGGTCCAGGACGCGTCCGACGGAAAGTGCTCGACCAGCGCCGCGAGCATGGCGTCCCGGCGGCTTTGGTACATGCCGACCAGGCGCTCGAGGTTGACGCGCCACCGCTCGCCGGAGAGGTAGCGCTCCGTGACCAGCATGGTGAACGAGCTGCCGCACAGGTCGCCGGCCTCCTTGGCCAGGACGAGGCGCTGGAGGAGGCGGGTTCGGCCACCGCCCAGCCCACCCGGACGCCGGGCGAGAACACCTTGGACACGGTCCCCACGTAGATCACGTTGTGCGGATCCAGGGACCGAAGCGTCGGTTGGCGGTCACCCTCGAAGCGCAGGAGACCGTAGGGGTTGTCCTCGACGATCGGGATCCGCGCCTCACGGCACAGGGCGACCAGCTGCTCCCGTCGCGATCGTGACATGGTCACGCCGCCCGGGTTGTGGAAGTTGGGGACCGTGTACACGAACTTCGGTCGGGCCCC
>JBOGVH010000328.1:0-2999 GCA_050695235.1 Actinomycetota bacterium | reverse complement strand
CGGTAGGATCGCTCCGGTCGGCAACGAGGGAGGGGGATCGATGGGCTGCCTGATCTTCGTGTTCGGGCTCCTCACGCCGCGAGTCGTTCTCTTCATACTGTGGGTCTTCACCGACTACCTGAGCCGGGGCTACGGGAGCTGGTTCTGGCCCACGCTCGGGTTCTTCTTCCTGCCCACGACGACCATCGCCTACGCCGTTGCCGAGAACGCCTTCGATGGGGTGAGGGGGTGGGGCCTCGTCGTCCTGATCATCGGTCTCTTCGTCGACCTGAGCCTCCACGGTGGCGGGGGGCGGGCCGCCGGCCGTCGCGGGTGGTGCCGTCGCGGCGACTATTAACTAGGGCGACTCCAAGGTCCACGGGCCCACCCCGCCGATCCGCTCGACCGTCACGCGTGTGACGAATCCGGGCGGCGGGTTCGGCATCGGCGGGAACTTCACATGCGGGCCGATGTAAGTGTGGGCAAGCTCCTGGAGCAGCTCCGGCGCTCCGCCCTCGGTGATCCGGGCGCGCCCGTACAGCACCAGGTACTCGGTGAGGCCGGCGGTGTTCCTCGTCGTCGCGTGGACGGTGACGGCGATCCTGGGGTCACGGCGGAGGTTCCGGAGCTTTCGCTGATCGGGCATCGTGGCGATGACCACCTCCTCACCGTCGACGCCGACCCATGCCGCCGTGACGTGTGGGGTGCCGTCGGGGTCGAGGGTGACCACCGTGGCCAGCCCGTCGCCCTTCAGCAGGTCCCTGGCCTCCTCGGGGATCCGCATCCCTCTACGTGGAGGTCGCGGCGATCGCGCGGTCCACGATGTCGAGGCCCTCGTCCAGCAGGCCCTCGTCGATCGTGAGCGGAGGGAGCAGGCGGATCACGTTGTCATAGGTCCCGGCCTTGAGGATCACGACCCCCTCGCTCAGGCAACGCTGGACGATTTCGGTTCCGGTGGGACCGTCGAGCGGCTCCTTGGTCTCCCGGTCCGCCACGAGCTCGACCGCCGTCATCATCCCTCGACCCCGGACGTCGCCGATCAGCGCGTGCCGGGACTGCATGTCGCGGAGCCGGGCCAGGATGCGCTCGCCCAGCGTGCGTGAACGCTCCAAGAGCCCCTCCCGCTCGATCTTCTCCAGCACGGCGAGCGCCGCCGCCGCCGCAACGGGGTTGCCCCCGTACGTGCCGCCCAGGCCGCCCACGTGGACCGACTCCAGCAGCTCGGCCCGCCCGGTCACCGCCGAGATGGGCAGGCCGCTGCCGAGCGACTTCGCCGTGGTCACGATGTCGGGGATGATGCCCTCGTCCTCGATGGCGAACCACCGACCGGCCCGGCCCATCCCGCTCTGGATCTCGTCGGCGATGAACACGATCCCGTGCTCCCGGCACAGCTCTGCAAGGCCCGTCAGGAACCCCGGCGCCGGGACGATGAATCCTCCCTCGCCCTGGATCGGCTCCACGATGACCGCGGCGATGTTCTCCTCGCCGATCTGCTTGTGCATCTCGTCCCTCGCGTACGCCAGGGCCTCCTCGGCGCAGTGCTCCGGACCGCTCGGCCACCGGTACGCGTAGGCGAAGGGCAGGCGATAGATCTCGGGGGCGAATGGCCCCATGCCCTGCTTGTAGGGCATCACCTTGGCCGTGAGCGACATGGCCAGGAGCGTCCTCCCGTGGAACGCGTGGTCGAACGTGACCACCGCGGACCTTCCCGTCGCCTTGCGGGCGATCTTCACCGCGTTCTCCACCGCCTCGGCCCCGGAGTTCGCGAACATCGTCCGCTTGTCGAACTCCCCGGGCGCCAATTCGTTCAGCCGCTCGGCGAGCTCGATGTACGGCTCGTTCGCCGTGACGTGGAAGCACGTGTGGGTATCGAGCTCCAGCTGCTTCTGGGCCGCGGCCACCACCTCCGGCGGGGTGTGGCCGACGTTCAGGACCGAGATGCCCGTGGCGAAGTCGATCAGCCGGTTGCCGTCGACGTCCTCGATGATCGAGCCCGACGCGCGGGCGGTGACGATGGGATGGACGTTGAAGACGGCCTGAGGGATGGCGGCCTTCCGGCGCTCGAACCACTCGCGGGACCTCGGACCGGGGATCTCGGTGACGACCTTTCGCTCCTGCGGGATGTCCATCGTCCTTCCTTCCGGCCGGGACCGTCGGTCAAGTGTGCCACGCCGGGCCGGGCGGCCGCGCGGCCGCCGGCGAGCCCCACTCGCGGGTGGCCGGGGTGGTCCCCGAACCGAGACTTTCGGCATACTTGGGGCCGAGCGCCGGCCCCGCCCGGGGTCGTCCACGGTCCGAGGAGGCACAGATGGCGACCGCGTTGAAGGCCTGGAAGCTGTTCATCGGTGGCACGTGGGTGGATCCGGCCGCCGGAGAGACCGAGCAGGACATCGACCCGGCGACGACGGACCCGGTCGCCGAGGTCGCGGTGGCCTCCGAGGAGGACGTCGAGCGGGCCGTGAAAGCGGCGAAAAAGGCCTACGAGGAGGTCTGGTTCGACACCCCTCCGAAGGAGCGGAGCGCGATGATGCTCAAGCTCGCGGACGCGATGGAGGGGGACGCGGACAACCTGGCCCGCCTGGAGTCCGAGGACGTGGGCAAGCCCATCGCGGTCTCGGTCGCCGACATCCCGTTCATCGTGGACAACCTGCGGTACTTCGCCGGCGCGGCCCGGAACATGGAGGGGAAGAACACCGGTGAGTACGAGCGCGGGTTCACCAGCTGGATCCGCCGAGAGCCGCTCGGGGTCACGGCCGGGATCTGTCCGTGGAACTACCCGCTCATGATGGCCATCTGGAAGGTGGCCCCGGCCCTCGCGGCGGGGAACGTCTCGATCCTCAAGCCGGCCGAGCTCACACCCCAGACGACGCTTCGCCTGGCCGAGCTCTCGGCGGACATCTTCCCTCCCGGCGTGATCAGCGTCGTCACCGGCCGCGGCTCGGTTGTGGGAGCCGCGCTGTGCCGCCATCCGGATGTCTCGCTCGTCTCGATCACCGGGGACACCGCCACCGGCAAACTCG
>JBOGVH010000327.1:0-5507 GCA_050695235.1 Actinomycetota bacterium | reverse complement strand
GGGATGTACGAGGAGCGCAAGCTGGTCCCGGCGAACCCCTTCGTAACGATCGACCGCGCCGGCATCGGGCGAATGATGCGGATCGCGACCGAGGAGGGACGGGCGGCCAACCCGAGCCTGCACGTCGGGATCTGCGGCGAGCACGGTGGGGATCCCGCTTCGGTGACGTTCTGCCACGAGATCGGACTCGAGTACGTGTCGTGCTCGCCGTTCAGAGTGGAGACGGCACGGCTGGCCGCCGGCCAGGCGGCTGTGGGTGCCGCCGAGTCGGCCTCGAAATAGCACGAGCGGAAATCCCCCGCACATCGCCGCGGTTCACCCATCCTGGTGATTCGCATGCGAGCGCGCGTGCGTTAACGTGTCCGCCTCCCCACCTCCCCCGCGTGCGGACAGGAGGTGGATCGTGGGCAACAAGGCGGGCATCTTCCCCCGCCGGCGTCGGCGCCGGGCTCTCACTCTCATCGCAGTGCTCTCAGTGGTGCCGCTGCTGCTCGGGTGGCACTGGGCCAAGGCAGGATGGCGCGACTGGCACTACAACTACCCGGCTACGCCATACGGCTACAGTCAGATCGTCAACCGGTTCGGGCAGCCCTGCAACGCCAACGCATCGGCGGTGTGGATGACCTGGATCGCCTCGGACAACGGCTATCCATACACGTTTCGCTTCCACCGGAAACTCGGGGGATACCCAACGCAGATGGTGAAGGGGAAGGGTGGAGCTTCGACCAACCTCGACAACGATGTCTACGGGCACATCCAGAACAACCACCTCTACGGGTACACCAAGAGCGGGATCTGGGGCTACCTCTGCCGCTACATCGGGGGCACCACCAAGTGGAGCACCCACGCATTTGGGATCGCCATCGACATCTCATCTTCCTATGAACCCCAGGGCCGCTGCTACAGCACGGTGAACAAGTACTTCGCGTACGTCTTCAAGAACCACGGCTGGCGTTGGGGATTGGATTTCTGCGATCCGATGCACTTCCAGTACGCATTCGGATACTAGCTCTCTGAATTGGGGGGAGGGGAAGAGGATGAAGCGAATCACCGCGACCGCCGCAGGATTGGGCATCGGCATCATCGCAAGCCTGGCCTTGCAGGCGTCGATCGGCCGGACCGCCCCGCGGCCACAGTCTTATGGGCCTCCGATCGGGCCAGTGATGTCGACAGACACCGGTGCGAGCGAGCTGCTGCTCGTGGTGTTGGGCGGCATCTACCCGACTCGCGCCGACGCTGAGGCGGCGAATGACCAGATGCCCTTCGGTGACCTGGCCGGCTACTACGTGGTCCCGGTCGCGCAGTTCCAAGGGTTCAAGGAACAGGTGGGCACCCCCGGCGACTTCGCCCTCGTGTCCGTGTTCCGCACGGAGCTGGGAGCTCAGGAGTTCGTGACGTTCGCGCAGACGTTGGGCTATCCGGCCACGATCCTGCCCGATCGGGTCCGGAGCCTTGGGGGCCTGTATGCAGGACTCGGTCAGGAGGCGGATCCGAACGGGCTCGGACCCCTGATGCATCCGATCCCGGAATCGCTGCCGTGATCTTGAGGTCGACCCGACTTCCCATGATCGTCGCCCTGTGGGTCCTGGTGGGATGCACCGGACGGACGGCCGAGCAACAGACCCCCCTGCCTTCCTCCACGAGGTGCCGTGCGCTTGCCGTGGCCCCTTCGGGGTTCATGGTGACGGAGAAGGTCGAGGAGCGCTACCCGGATCACATCGGGATCCGCATTACGTTCAAAGACGACCATGGACGTCTTCTGCACTCCTTCACAGGTGTCCCCGGAGAGTACGGGGAAGGCCTGCCGGTGGCCGGTTCCGCGCACCTGGTCTCTGGAGAGGATGTTTCGTTGATCGGTAAGGATCAGACCTGGATCATCGCGTGGGATACGGGAGGGCTCTGCGGTGCACACGCCTTGATCGGCAACGGGTTCACCAGGGAAGGGTTCATCAAGGTCCTGAAGGCGTCGGGGGTGATCTGACCCTCAGAGCCGAGAAGACCGCCGCCCGGCGGCGTTGCTAGATTGGGGCCGTGCGCGCGAGCCGCCGCCACCCCTTCCTCACCACCGCCACGTTCCTCGCGGTCGTCCTGGTGGCGGTGGTGGTCGCCACGTTCGTGGCCGTGTGGCGCGCGGCCCACACCGACGACGCCGGCACCGTGGAACGAGCCGACGCCATCCTGGTCCTCGGCGCGGCCGAGTACGACGGACGGCCATCGCCGGTCTTCGCCGGGCGCTTGGAGCACGCAGAGCTCCTGTACGACCAGCATCGAGCTCCCCTGGTGATGGTGTTGGGTGGCGGGCAGCCCGGCGACGTCACCACGGAAGCCGAGGCCGGACGGGACTACCTGGTCGAGCAGGGCCTGCCCCCGGACGCGGTGGTTGCCGAGCCGGTCGGCCACTCGACCCTGGAGAGCCTTCGGGCGGCGGCCTCGTACATGCGGGACCACGGACTCCGGTCGGCGTTCCTGGTCTCTGACCCGTGGCACAACCTTCGGGTGAGGCGGATGGCCTCCGACCTCGGCATCGAGGGGTTCGTGTCGGCGACATGGCAGTCCGCGGCTACGAGCGAGGAGACGCGGTTCGAGGGATACGTCCGGGAGACCTTCGCCTACATCTACTACCGGGTGTTCGGGCGCTGACGGCGCCCGACCGCGCCCGGCGGTGTCGGAACCTCGCGCTACGATGGGCCGCATGACGACCACGCCGCGGGAGCGCACCGAGGAGATCGAGCGCCAGACCCTCGTCCCCTACGCAACCCTGGCCGCGGAGTCCAAGGGACGCGAGCGTGACGAAGAGCACGACGCCCTTCGAACCTGCTTCCAGCGGGATCGCGACCGGATCGTCCACTCGAAGTCATTCCGCCGCCTGAAGCACAAGACGCAGGTGTTCCTGGCTCCCGAGGGCGATCACTACCGCGTGCGCCTCACCCACACCCTCGAGGTCTCCCAGATCGCGCGGACGGCCGCGCGGGCGCTGCGCCTGAACGAGGACCTGGCCGAGGCGATCTCGCTGGGCCACGATCTGGGCCATACGCCGTTCGGCCACCTGGGTGAGCAGGCCCTCACGCCGTTCCTGGGCCGTCCGTTCCGTCACAACGAGCAGAGCCTGCGGGTGGTGGACTACCTGGAGGATGACGGGCGCGGGCTCAACCTCACCTGGGAGGTCCGCGACGGCATCGTGAACCACACCTGGTCCATGCAGGCGCCCTCCACCCTCGAGGCGCAGGTGGTTCGATTCGCCGACCGCATCGCGTACATCAACCACGACGTCGACGACGCGGTCCGGGCGGGCGTCATCGAGCCGACGGAGCTGCCGGACGACGCTCTCGGCGTCCTGGGCCGGACCCATGCCGAGAGAGTCAAGATGCTGGTCACCGACCTGGTGGACCGGAGCGAGGATTCGCCGGAGATCCGGATGTCCGACGAGGCCTTCCGGGCCCTGGACACACTCCGGGACTTCCTGTTCGAGCGGGTATATCTGCGCGACGAGGCCCGGTCCGAGCAGGACAAGGCCATCGCGCTGGTCCGCTCGTTGTTCTCGCATTACCTGGACCATCCGGACCAGGTTCCGGAGGAGTACCATCGGGCCCCGGGAGACCTGCCGACCCGCGTAGCCGACTACATCGCCGGCATGACCGATCGGTACGCCCTGCGGGTCTACGAGCAGCTCTTCCTTCCCCAGGGCTGGCTGCTGTAAGCGCTGGGGGAGTGGTGGCAGGAAGGATCAGGCAGGAGGACATCGAGGCGGTCCGTGAGCGGACCGACCTGGTCAAGTTGGTCTCCGGCTACCTCACCCTGAAGAAGGCCGGACACGACTCGTTCGTCGGCCTGTGCCCGTTCCACACCGAGAAGACCTCGTCGTTCTCGGTGTCGCCGTCGAAGCAGGTCTATTACTGCTTCGGGTGTGGTGCCGGAGGCGACGCCATCCGGTTCCTCCGAGAGGTCGAGCACCTCGAGTTCACCGAGGCCGTCGAGCGCCTGGCCAAGGAGTCGGGGGTGTCGCTGCGGTATGAGGGCGACACGCCGGCCGGCCGACGGGCAGCCTCCCGGCGCCTGGCGCTGAACCGCGCCAACGAGGAGGCATCAGCGCTCTACCACCTGACCCTGGTGGACCGGCCCGAAGGAGAGGAAGCCCGGAGGTACCTTGAAACCCGCGGTATCGACCGGGAGACCGCGGAGGAGTTCGGGATCGGTTTCGCCCCTGGGGCCTCGGACTTCCTGCTCCGACGGCTGGCCCGGGGGTTCTCCCCGGAGATCCTGATGGAGGCGGGGCTGGCCCTTCGCGATGCCGCCGGCAAGGTCCGGGACCGGTTCCGCGGCAGGGTGACGTTCCCGGTCCACGACCTGTCGGGACGAGCGGTGGGGATCGGAGCCCGGATCCTTCCCGGCGACGGGGATGAGGGCCCGAAGTACATGAACTCCCCGGAGACGCCGGTCTACCGAAAGGGGGAGGTCCTGTACAACCTGGACCGGGCCAAGGCCAGCGTCTCCAAGTCCGGCGAGATCGTGATCGTTGAGGGGTACACCGACGTCATCGCGCTCGCCCGGGCGGGCGTGGAGACGGCCGTGGCGACCTGCGGCACCGCCCTCGGCGAGGGCCACTTCCGCCTGGCTTCACGATTCGCCCAACGGATGGTGCTGGCCTTCGACTCCGACGAGGCGGGGGCCCGGGCGGCGGAGCGCGCATTCGGGTTCCTCGAACGGTTCCCCATCCAGCCGGTCGTCCTGATCCTGCCGGAGGGGCTGGACCCGGCCGACTTCGTCCGCCAGCGCGGCGCTGACGCCTTCCGCGCCCTCGCCGCCGGGGCTCAGCCCATCGTCGAGTACATGCTCCTGCGAGGTGTTGGGCGCCACGACCTGTCGACCATCGAAGGACAGAGCGCCGCCGTGGCGGCGGCCCTGCCCATCCTGGAGGGCCTGTCCGACCCGGTCCGCCAGCGCGAGTACGCCCACCGGCTGGCCGAGCTGGCGGGCGTGGCCGAGACCTCGGTCCTGCTCTCGTTGGAGCGACGGGTGTCGGGCCGCCCGGCCGAGGTTCGTCAGGCCATGAAGCGAGCCTCGGTCAACGACAGGGTCGAGCGGGAGATGCTCCGGCTCCTCGCCCGCGACACGGCCATCTATCACGAGGTGTCCAAGCGCCTGGCCGAGGAGCACTTCCAGTCGGCCCAGAACCGGAAGCTGTTCGGGCTCCTGGTGGCGGCGGGCGGCGACGTCCGGACCGCCGTGACCGGCTCCGACGACGACAAGCTGTCCCGTGCGGCTTCCGCCCTCGCCCTGGAGCCCCTCGACGGCGACCTGAGCATGGAGTACGCCGAGGACGTGTGGGCCAGGCTCCAGGAGTTCGCCCTCCGCCGCAGAAGCGCAGGCCTCCGGCGGCGCCTGCAGAAGCTCAATCCCACCACGCACCCCCAGTACGACACCCTGTTCGGGGAGCTCATCGCCACCGATGGCGAGCTCCGTCGTCTGAAGGAGCGGCACGAAGCGCCCGTGTGAGGTCGGTTGCTCGC
>JBOGVH010000326.1:0-1575 GCA_050695235.1 Actinomycetota bacterium | reverse complement strand
CTTAGGGAGGTTCTGCGAAGTAGCCGCGGGGGCCCCGGCAATCGTCCACTGGACGGCATCCCGTCGGCAAGCCGGCACAACGGTGGAATCACGAACCTGCTGGTCAGGGCGGCGAACCGAATAATTGCACCCCACAGGCCCGGGTGAATGCCGTGCATGCAGCAGGTCGTTGACCGGCAGAACGACAAGCGGTTCCAGGCGCTGAGGTTAGCAGTCCTGAGCATCTCGCCCGATCCGCCGGAGGCATGGGCCGCCGAGGGCTCGAGGCTCGGCATCACCACGCCGCTCCTGTCCGACCCGGAAAACCAGGTGGCGACGATGTATGGCGTCATGCGGTGGAAGATGCCCTCGAACGAGCCCGGGCCACACGTTCGTGCTGGTGGGCGCCGACGGACGGATCCTGTGGATCAGGGACTACGGGGCGCCTGAGCACGGAGGCGCCATGTACGTCCCCGTTCCCGAACTGGTCGCCCAGCTCGCGGGGCGCGTCTGAATGTCCTATCTCGATGGGTCCGAACCGGCTCAGGCTCCCGGCGGCGGGCACTCCGGGCAGTACGGCCCGGGAGGACAGATCGGATCACGTGTCACGCTGCTCACCTCCCCTCCGGATGAACTCCTCCTCACACGGCCACCGACCGGACCCCGGGTCCGGGCAGGCGTCGGGGGGGAACTCCTCGGCCAGCCGGACCAGCCTCTTCCTGACGTCCCGGAGCCGGCCGGTCCGCATCGAGCTCGGCGATCCGGCTTCGAACTAGGGCCTCGGTGTGGCCGCACGGGCAGAGGCCACGATCCATCACCTCCAGCAGGGCGCGAACCTCACGGAGGCGGAGTCCGAAGCTCTGCACACCTTTGATGAACCGGATGATGAACCGGAGCCGGTCCACGGCCTCCTCGCCGTAGAGGCGGTATCCGGAGGGGGACCGAGGGGCGGCTGGGAGCAGGCCGGCTCTCTCGTAGTAGCGGACGGTATCCGGCCGGACGCTGGCCTCCACGGCGAGCTTCGCGACGGTAAGGGCCAAGCTCACACAGATTGAGCCTACGACCGCGCACTTGCCGTTCGGGTTGCGGCGGCTGATCCGCGAGTACCAGGCGGTCGCGGCGAGAGGATCGGAGTTTGTGTATCCCTCAGGGGGACGAGCAGGTCCCGAAGTTGAAATCTTTGACCACGAGCTTGTCCGGAGGCACGAAAGTAGCGTGGCTGGTCACCTGGACGTCACCCACGGTCCCTCCGCCCCCGTCGACGATCTGGAAATGGTCGGTCACGGTGAACTGGGCGGTGCCCTTCTTCGCGTTGAGCGTGCCGCCGACCCAGAACGCCCCGACGATCCTGAAGGTCTCGCCCTCGGTGGATGGGTCATCGCTCACGGCGAGAACGTTCTGCGGAGCGGTGAGCGTGAAGTTCTCGTTGCCGGAGGCGGACGACCCCTCATGGACGATGAAGTGGATCTCACCGGACACGAGCGTGTAGGTGGCGTCATCGCATACGAACTGCTCGCCCCCGACCGGGATCGTCTCGGTCACCGCTGGCTCGCTCGCCCCCGCGGTCGACGGAACCACCGCCAGACTGGCGGCGAT
>JBOGVH010000325.1:0-2852 GCA_050695235.1 Actinomycetota bacterium | reverse complement strand
GGCCTCCTGGATGCCCTGGTCGACCGCGGGGATGTACTCGCGGGGGATGTCGCCGCCGGTGATCTTGTTGATGAACTCTTAGCCGCCGCCGGGGCCCGTGGGCTCCAGGTCGATGACCACGTGCCCGTACTGGCCGCGGCCCCCGGTCTGACGGATGAACCGTCCCTCCACCTTTTGGACGGCCTTGCGGATGGTCTCGCGATAGGCCACCTGCGGCTTGCCGACATTGGCTCCCACGTTGAACTCGCGCGTCAGGCGGTCCACGAGGATCTCGAGGTGGAGCTCGCCCATGCCGGAGATGATCGTCTGGCCGGTCTCCTCGTCGTACTTCACGACGAAGGTGGGATCCTCGTCGGCCAGCTTGGCCAGGGTCTGACCCAGCTTGTCCTGGTCGGCCTTGGTCTTGGGCTCGACGGCCACGGAGATGACCGGCGTGGGGAAGGAGATGGACTCCAGGACGATGGGGTTCGCCGGGTCGCACAGCGTGTCCCCGGTGGTCGAGTGCTTGAGCCCCACCACCGCCATGATGTCCCCAGTGAACGCCGCCTCCTTCTCCTCCCGGTGGTTCGCGTGCATCTGGAGGATGCGGCCGATCCGCTCCTTGCGGTCCTTCGTCGAGTTCTGGACGTGGGCGCCGGTGCGAACGATGCCCGAGTACACCCGGACGTAGGTGAGCCGCCCGACGTACGGATCGGACATGATCTTGAACACCAGGGCGGAGAACGCCTGGTCGTCCGAGGGCAGGCGCTCGGCGGGCTCCCCCGATGGGGTGTGGCCCTGCACCGGCGGGACGTCGACCGGCGACGGCAGGTAGGAGACGATGGCGTCCAGGAGCGGCTGGATGGCCTTGTTCTTGAACGCGCTGCCGCACAGCACCGGAACCCCCGCGCCGGCCAGGGTGGCTCGGCGGATGGCCCGGCGGAGCTCCTCGAGGGTCGGCTCCTGCTCGTGGACGAACTTGTCCATGAGCTCCTCGTCGTGATCGGCGAGCTTCTCGAACAGCTCGTGGTGGGCCTGGTTGGCGGCGTCCCGGTACTCGTCCGGGATCTCCGTGGTCTCCCATTCCTCGCCCATCTCGCTGATCCACCGGTGAGCCTTCATCTCGACCAGGTCGATGACGCCGACGAACCCGGCCTCGCTCCCCCACGGGAGCTGGACGACCAGGGGGTTCGCGTGCAGGCGCTCCTCCATCATCCGGACCGTGCGGCCGAAGTCGGCGCCGGTCCGGTCCATCTTGTTGACGAAGGAGATGCGCGGCACCCGGTACCGGTCCGCCTGGCGCCACACCGTCTCGGTCTGCGGCTCGACGCCGGCCACGGCGTCGAACACGCCGATCGCGCCGTCGAGCACGCGAAGCGACCGCTCCACCTCGACGGTGAAGTCGACATGGCCCGGCGTGTCGATGATGTTGATCCAGTGGCCCTTCCAGTTGGTCGTGGTGGCCGCGGACGTGATGGTGATGCCGCGCTCGCGCTCCTGGACCATCCAGTCCATCTGGGCGGTGCCCTCGTGGACCTCGCCGAGCTTGTAGGCCTTGCCGGTGTAGTAGAGGATCCGTTCGGTCGTGGTGGTCTTGCCGGCGTCGATGTGCGCCACGATCCCGATGTTCCGCGTCCGGGCAAGCGGGTATTCCCGGAGCACCAGGTCCTTGCCGGACCCTCCGGGCTGGCGTCGCTTGATGTCCTGTGCTGCTTCGACCACGTCGATCCTCTCCGCGGAGGTGGCCACTAGCCCACCCCCTCGACCAACGCCGGGCTCCACAGCCCGGCACGAGCGTTTGCTTCGATCACCATCGATAGTGCGCGAACGCCTTGTTCGCCTCGGCCATCTTGTGCATGTCCTCGCGCCGCTTGACCGATGCCCCCTGGCCTTGGGAGGCGTCCATGATCTCCCCCACCAATCGGTCGGACATGGAGTGCTCCTTACGGGCGCGGGAGTAATTCACCAGCCAGCGCAGCGCGAGCGTGGTGCCCCTGGTGGGCCGAACCTCCACCGGCACCTGGTAGTTGGCCCCGCCGACCCGCCGGGACCGAACCTCGAGCATGGGCCGGACGTTCTCCACCGCACGCTTCAGCGTGATGACCGGGTCGTTGGCCGTCCGCTCCGAGATGACCTCGAGCGCCTTGTACACCGTTCGCTCGGCCAGTGACTTCTTGCCGTCGTACAGGACCTTGCTGATGAGCTGAGTCACGAGGGGGTTCTGGTAGACGGGGTCGGGCTCGATCTCCCTGCGTACGGCAGGGCCCTTTCGAGGCATCGCTACTCGCCCACCCTCTTGGCCCCGTACCGGGATCGCGCCTTCTTGCGGTCCCTGACGCCCGCAGTGTCGAGGGTGCCCCGGATGATCTTGTACCGAACCCCCGGCAGGTCCTTCACCCGGCCGCCCCGAACCAGAACGATGGAGTGCTCCTGGAGGTTGTGGCCGATGCCCGGGATGTAGGCGGTGACCTCGACCCCGGTTGTCAGGCGGACCCGGGCAACCTTTCGAAGGGCCGAGTTGGGCTTCTTCGGGGTGGTCGTGTAGACGCGCGTGCACACGCCGCGGCGCTGCGGAGAGCCCTTGAGGGCAGGGCTCTTCGTCTTGCCCCGCGGGCGCTCGCGTCCTTCTCGGACCAGTTGCTGGATCGTGGGCATGTCGGTCTCGTGTTCACTCTCGCCTTGATCTCCATGGGGGGTCCAACGAAAAGCCGGACCCGCGGGCCCGGCTTCCAGGGACTCGCCTCAGGCACAATTGTCCCTTCGGGGTCCCCCCTGAAAGCTTGCATGGATACCGGACCCGCCCGCCGGGTCCGGTGTGCAACTGGTAAGGCTACTAGGCACGATGCGTGCCCGTCAACGAACAGCCCGGCAGC
>JBOGVH010000324.1:0-2531 GCA_050695235.1 Actinomycetota bacterium | reverse complement strand
CCCCCGTCCGCTGAACTCGCTCCGTAGGATCCGAAGATAGGCGAGCGCTTCGGTCATGATTTCCTTGCGGGCTTCCGGCGTCTCGACGTTCTCGAAGGCGATCCCGAGGTACAAGGTCCGGGGTTGGGGGGATGGGAGTTCAAGAAGGTTCGATACTGGAATCTGGTACGGGCCACGCATCCGTCGCAAGCGCCGAGCTCCGCATCCAGGCACGCGCTGAGCACGTCATCTTCACCGGGCCGGACCGGCGGAACCGCTGGTTCCGGGTGTCACCGAGAGCTTCAGGCCGCCGCGCGCCCTCACCAGTCGCCGCGGAGGCGCTCGGCCTCCGCGACGCGATCGACCGCGATCTCGTAGGCGGCCTCGCGGTGGGTGACACCCTTCTCGTGGGCCCGTCCGAGCACGGTGTCTGTTGCCGCGTACATGAGCTCGGCCAACCGTCCGTTCACCCGGTCCTCGCTCCACCGCTCTCGTTCCAGGTTCTGGACCCACTCGATGTAGGAGACCACCACACCTCCCGCACTGGCCAGGATGTCGGGGATCACCGTCGCGCCTTTCGCCTTCAGGATCTCGTCCGCCTTCGGCGTTGTGGGATAGTTCGCGACTTCGAGGATCAGGTTCGCCTGGACGGCATCGGCGTTGTCGTCGCGGATGTGTTCCTCCATGGCAGCGGGCACGAGGACCTCGCAGTCCAGCGCGAGCAGGTCTTCGCCGGCGATGGTGTCGGCCTGTTTGTAGTCGATGACACTCGACATGGCCTGCTTGTGCTCCAGCACGGCCTTTGGATCGAGGCCCTCGGCATTGTGGATGGCACCCTTGCTGTCGGACACGGCGACGATCCGGTAGCCCGCGGCGCTGGCGAAGATGGAGAACCAGGAAGCCGCGTTGCCGTAGCCCTCCACCGCGATACGGATCTTCTCCCGGGTCCACCCCCGGTGGTGAGCGATGCGATCCAGGCACAGGAAGCCGCCGCGTCCGGTGGCCTGCTGCCGCCCCAGCGAGCCCCCGAGGGCGATGGGCTTGCCGGTCAGGATGGCCGGCGTGTCCCCGTACATCCGGCTGTACTCGTCGTACATCCACCCCATCTCGCGGGCCCCTGTGTTCACGTCCGGAGCGGGGATGTCCGTGTACGGCCCGATCACCGGGGCGATCTCTCGGATGAACGACCGCGAGAGCCGTTCGAGCTCTCCTTCCGACAGCTTCTTGGGGTCGACGGCCACGCCCCCCTTGCCGCCGCCGAACGGGACGTCGAGAAGCGCGCACTTCCACGTCATGAGGGCGGAGAAGCACTTGATCTCGTCCATGGCCACGCTCTGGTGGTAGCGAAGGCCGCCCTTGTACGGGCCCCGCGCGTTGTTGTGCTGGATCCGGTATCCCTCGAACGTGGCCAGCGCACCGTCGTCCATCGGGACCCGTACCTGCACGGCGGTGGACCGGCGGTGGGTGTCGAGCAGGGCGCGCATCGAGCCGTCGAGGGCCAGCCGGTCCGCGGCTGCCTCGAAGAACCCTCGTACCGCCTCGTACGCGCCCATAACCCTCCCGTCGTCGGCCCCCTGGGGCCAGATTGTGGCACGGAACCGGCGATTGGAGTCGACCCGCCGTGCGTAGACTCGAAGGGCGCGACTGAGGAGGCACCGTGCGCGAGGCGATCATCGTCGAGGCCATCCGAACTCCCATGGGCAGGCGAGGCGGTGCGTACGCCGACGTCCATCCGGTGGTCCTCCTGTCCGTCGTCCTCCGCAACCTGGTTGACCGGACCGCCCTCGATGCCGCGCTGGTGGACGACCACATCGCCGGATGCGTGTCGCAGGTTGGCGAGCAATCCATCAACGTGGCCCGCAACGCCTGGCTCGCGGCCGGGCTGCCGGAAGATGTTCCTTCCACCACGGTCGACCGGCAATGCGGGTCCTCGCAGCAGGCGATCCACTTCGCCGCGCAGGGGGTCATGGCCGGGGCCTACGACCTCGTCGTTGCCTCGGGCCTGGAGCACATGACCCGGGTGCCGCTCGGCTCATCCATGGCGGGCGGAAACCCGTTCCCGCCCTCGCTGTCCGTCCGGTACGAGGGCGAGCTCGTGCCGCAGGGTATCTCCGCCGAGCTGATCGCCTCGAGATGGGGGATCTCGCGGGAGGAGCAGGACGACTTCGGCTACCGTTCGCACGAACGGGCCGCCCGGGCCACCCGCGAGGGGTGGTTCCGGGAGCACCTCGTCCTGGTGAAGCCCGACGGCGGCGGAGAGTTGCTTGACCGCGACGAGGGCGTTCGGATGGAGCCCGATCGGGATCGGATGCGGTCCCTGGAGCCGGCGTTCCGATCCCCGCCCTTCGAGGAGATGTTCCCCGGCAGGCTCGGGTGGACCGTGACGGCCGGGAACTCCTCGCAGATCTCCGACGGGGCCGCCGGGGTGCTGGTGGCCTCAGCGGAACGGGCCGAGGAGCTCGGGCTTCGAGCACGTGCCCGGCTGATGTCCTTCGCCGTCGTCGGCGACGACCCGGTGCTCATGCTGACCGGCCCGATCCCGGCCACGCGCA
>JBOGVH010000323.1:0-6486 GCA_050695235.1 Actinomycetota bacterium | reverse complement strand
GCCCTCGCCGACCCTGACTGCCCGGCTCTTCGCCAAGCGATCGAGGAACGCTGGCTGGTCACGATCAAATTTTGTAAAGCGATCATGAGGCTGGAACCTCGATCGGCCGAAACCGCGCTGACGCGGGATCCGGGAAGCGCGCCGGGCAGGACTCGAACCTGCGACCCGCTGCTTAGAAGGCAGCCGCTCTGTCCACTGAGCTACCGGCGCTTGCGCATAGCCTACCGTTCAAGTGCCTTCGCTCCGACTCATTCCTCCTTCGGGCGCTTCACCAGCCGAGGTTTCAGCGTCGCGGGCTTCGGGCTCGTGTCGCGTGCCGCCCGCACGGCCTCCTCCGTCTCCATCCCCCCTCGCTCGGGGAACAGCTCGCGCCGTCTTTGCGTGACCCACAGGAACAGGTCGGCCTTCGTCGCCTCCGGGAACAGTTCCCACAGGCCCTCGTGCTTGATCGCCTCGACCGTCGGCAGATAGACCCGGTCGTACCAGTCCGCTGCGATCTCCTGCGGGGTCAGCACCTCGCCTCGCTGCATCATCAGGTTGTACCCGTGGACCTTGATCTGCTCCAGGAGTTCGATGTAGCCCTGGGGCCGGGAGAACTCGATCCGAACCTCGGGGCGGGCCCGCTCCAGGCCGCTGTCCTCCATGAACTGTCGCCGCTGCTCCTCCATGATGATCCGGCCGAGGTCGGCGTCGGGGGGCAGCGGCCACCGGCTGCGGAGGCGCGTGATCTCCGCGTCGATGTAGTCGATCCCGCGCTGGCGGGCCACGGCCACCCGGTGGTGCCCGTCGACGACGAAGTACGAGCCGTCGAGCTCGAACACGGTGATCGGGGGAAATGCGCCCTGGTCGAACGCTCGCTCCACTCGCTCCCACCGGGACTGGATGTCGCCCCGGCGGGGACGGAACTCTCGGTCGAAGTCGCTGGTCCGACCGAGCGTCCCCACGATCCTCGACACCGGTATGGGGCGGATCCCCACGTAGGACTGCTCGAACACGCGGAGGCGCTTGCCCACGTCGTCCAGGTCGAGCAATGGCTTGGGCTTGCGCCTTCGGACCACGTCGGCCAGCCGCCGGTAGGCCTCGCGCCGGCGCGCCCGCCCGAACGTGGAGGACGGCCCGAACGGTTTGTCGCTCACGGCTCCACCTCGAGCAGCCGGAAGGGAACGACGTTCACAACGGTCGTCGTCCCCAGCCGACGATCCGGCTTCGCCTCCCCGTACGGATGGATGTGTCCATGGACCAGAAGTTTCGGCGAGAGCCGCTCGACCAGCTCCAGCAAAGCCTCGAACCCCCGATGCGTCGGATCAGCCTCGTCGCCAACGCCGAGAGGAGGGGCGTGGGTGAGCAGCACGTCGACGCCGCGGCTGCCGCGGAGTCCCCGGGCAGTGGCCCGGCGCCGCAACCGGCGAGCCCGCCGGCGCATCTCCTTCTGGGTGTACTGGTTCGGTCCCTCCCGATACCGGAGGCTCCCGCCGAGTCCGGCCACCCGGATGCCGGCCACGTCCTCGATCCGCCCATCCACGTTCGTACACCCGAGCGGCCCGACGGGATCGCCGGCGTCCTTCAGCTGGATGCTCGGCGGCCAGGCCAGCTCCTCTCGCCGCTCGCGGAGGTTCGGGTCGTGGTTCCCCGGCACGTAGAGCAATGGCACGTTCAGCACCGTCACCAGGTACTCGAGGTAGTCGAAGGGGAGGTCTCCGGCGGACAGCACGAGGTCGGGCCGAAGCTGCGCCAGCGCCTCGCCCCCCAGCGACTCGTCCACCTCGTCGGCCACGGCCAGGATCCGCGGCATCGTTCGTCCCTCATCCCTTAGAAAGATCTACTGGTTCGCGCCCAACGATAGAAGAAGGCCTGCTGAATAATCGTGGCCCGGGGGAGGTTGCGAAGTCTGTCGGGCGACGGACACGGTCGCCCGTTCTCGGTTGGTCGTGACGGAAGGAGTAGGGACATGAAGGCCTTTGCCATCGATGAATTTGGACAGCCCGGCTCGCTCCATGATGTTCCCGTTCCGGAGCCGGCCGAGGGGGAGGTGCGGGTTCGAGTGGCCGCGGCGGGACTGAACCCGTTCGATAACGCGGTGGTCCGGGGCAACCTGAAGGATCGGATGAAGCACGGCTTCCCCCTCGTCCCCGGTATGGACGGCTCGGGGACCGTCGACGCCGTCGGTTCAGGCGTGAGCGCCTGGTCGGTCGGGGAGGAGGTGTTCGGCTCCGTGGGCAAGGGCCATCTCGGCGAGGGCACCCTGGCGGAGCTCGTCAGCATGTCGGTCGCGACGATCGCACGCAAGCCTTCGACGATCGAGGACGCCACCGCTGCGGCGATCCCCACCGCCGGCGTCACGGCGCTGAACATGGCCGACGCCCTCGCCGTCGGCGAAGGACAGACGGTGGTCGCGGTCGGCGCGACCGGTGGGGTTGGGAGCTATCTCGTCCAGCTTGCGGCGAGACGAGGAGCTCGGGTCGTGGTGGTGTCCCATGGCGAGAACGCCGACTACGCGCGTCGCCTCGGCGCGGCGGACGTCGTCGACTACACGGCCGGGGACATCGCTGAAGCGGTTCGTTCCAGCTATCCGGACGGGATCGACGCCATCGCGGACATGCATGGCGACAGCGACGGCCTGGCCCGTCTGGCCGAACAGGTTCGGTCGGGCGGTCACGTGGCCTCCATCGTTGGGGCCGTCGATGCGGAGTCGCTCGGGGACCGCGGGATCGAGGCCACGAACGTCATGGGCCGAGTGACGACGGAATCGCTCGAGGCGCTTTCGAGCATGTTGGTTGCGGGCGAGATCGCTGCTCCAGAGATCCGCTCGTTCTCGCTGGCGGAAGCCGGTGATGCGCTGGCCGCCGTGGCGACGCACCACGTTCGGGGGAAGATCGTCGTCACGGTGTCCTGAGACCACTGCAACCCGGTGGTCGGCCGCGCCGGTTGGCCCTACCATCGACCTCGTGAAGATGCCGAAGATCGGCGAAGAGACCCGGGCGCGGTTCGACCGGGTGGCCGAGACCTTCGTCGAGCGAGGGGCGAAGCGGTCCAAGATGTTCGGCATGCCCGTGCTGAAGATCCGGGACAAGGTGTTCGCCGGTACGTATGGGGACGCGATGACCTTCAAGCTGGCCCCGGACGACGTCGTCGCCGCGTTGAAGCTCAAGGGCGTCGAGCCGTTCGAGCCGATGCCGGGACGAGCCATGAAGGGGTGGGTGATGGTGCCGCTCGAGCACTCGAGGCGGTGGGCCGGCCTCGCCGAGCAGGCCTGGACGTTCCTGTCATGACCAAGACCGTTTCGTCGTTGATCGGCAGGCGCGGTGCTCAGGGATCGCCCGGCGGCCGACTGACCGTGCCGAACCCCGCCCACCTGGACGAGGTGGTGGCGGAGGCGTCCCTGGCCGACGCTGCGACGTTCGTGGAGGCCTGTGGGACCGCACGTCGCGCGCAGGAGGCGTGGGCGAACGTGCCGGCGCCCGTGCGGGGCCGAGCCATCCAACAGCTCGGCCGCCTGGTGGAGGCGAACAAATTGGCCCTGGCCACGCTGCTCACGCGGGAGATCGGCAAGCCGTTCAAGGAATCGCTCGGCGAAGTGCAGGAGGTCATCGACACCTGCACCTTCTTCCTGTCGGAGGGCCGCCGGCTGTACGGGCAGACGGTGCCCTCGGAGCTCGCGGACAAGCAGCTGTTCACGTTCCGCGCCCCGGTGGGCGTCTCGGTGATCATCACGGCCGGGAATTTCCCGGTGGCCGTGCCGTCCTGGTACATCGTGCCGGCGCTCTTGTGCGGGAACGCGGTGGTGTGGAAGCCGGCCGAGTACACGCCGGCCACAGCCGAGGCATTCGCCCAGCTGATCCTCCACGCCGGGTTGCCCGAGGGGGTCTTCAACATGGTGCTGGCCGACGGGCCGACGGCGTTCGCTGGGCTGGAGCGGGCACTGGACGACGGGCTGGTCGACAAGGTCGGGTTCACCGGCTCGACGGACGTCGGGCGACGGATCGGGGAGCTGTGCGGGCGGCACCTCCAGTCGCCCTGTCTCGAGCTCGGGGGAAAGAACCCGCTCGTGGTCATGCCCGACGCGGACCTGGACCTCGCAGTGGAGGGCGCTTTGTTCAGCGGGTTCGGCACGGCGGGACAGCGGTGCACGTCGCTCGGGACGGTGATCGTCGACGAGTCGGTCCACGACGACTTCCTGTCGCGGTTCGCCGCGGCGGTCGGGGCTGCGGCCGTCGGCGAGCCCACGCAGGACGTGCTCTACGGGCCGATGATGAGTGAGCGTTTCTGCGAGCGGTTCCTGGGATGGCTCGATCTGGTGCGGCCGCATCACAAGCTGTACGGATCGTCCGGCTCGGGCCGGATCACGGCCGAGAACCCGCGCCAGGCATTCGTGGGCGAGCCGTCGGACGGCCTGTACTGCCATCCGACGATCGTCGACGGGGTCGGCGCCGACGACGAGCTGTACCGGACGGAGACGTTCGGACCGATCGTCGGGGTGGCGTCGTTCGCCACATTCGACGAGGCCATGGACCTGGCGAACGGCCACGGCTACGGGCTGTCGTCGTCGATCTACACGCGCGATCCACTGAACGTGTTCCGGTTCCGGGAACGGATCTCGGCCGGCATGGTGAGCGTGAACAACTCGACCTCGGGCGCAGAAGCGCACCTGCCGTTCGGCGGCAACGGCAAGTCCGGGAACGGCTCGCGACAGGCCGGCATCTGGGTCCTCGATCAGTTCACCCGATGGCAGGCCATGAACTGGGATTACTCGGGGAAGCTCCAGAAGGCCCAGATGGACGTGGCCGAGGTGCCCGCGGATCTGTCCTTCCGCCTCGAGGAATAGCGGTCAGGGCTTGCGCCCTACGTAAGCCAGCCGCCGCCGTCGCACCCCGCCACGATCTTGGCATCCTTCGTGCCGTGGGAGACCCGACCGGTCTCGTACGCCATGCAGAGCACCTGGCCCGACCTGCTCTCGGTAGTCAGGAGCACCGATCCCTGGGTAGCGACGTGGATGGTGACCTCGCCGACCACGGTCTCGGAGACGTTGAACGCCAGGCCAGGATCGATCGCTTCCGCCTCGCTCGGTGTCAGGCCGGCAAAACCGGCGTGATCGACTCGATAGGTGAGCGCGGCCGCCATGGCCGTCCGAAGGTCGGCCTGGGCATGGAGGACCTGAGTACGGTCCCATGCGTTGCGAAAGGCATCGACGTTCGCGGCGAGCCACTTCTCGAACAGCGCTCGGCGTTCCTTCTCGGTGGACCCGGCGGGCGGGCCGCCGCCGAGCTCTCCCGAGGACCACAGGTCATAGGCCCCCGCTCGCCCCCCGCCGTTCAGCCACGACTGGAAGCGTTCGTTAGGCGTCGCTTCATCAACAGTCGGTGAGGACGTCGAACCTGCTGTCCCGGTGGCGGAGGGCTGAGCCGGACTCGCGGATGGCGCACCCCGGCCGGAGGTACACCCGGAGGCCATCGCTGCCAGGAACAGGACAACCGGGAGGAGGCGACGGGTCCGCGATCCGGTGGCCGCTCGAGAGAGGTGCACCTCCGCCACATCGACCCCCTCCTTCGGAGGCTTGAACCCGCTGGGCCGGACCTCCTTGGTTAAGCTCTCGTTCCATGACGCCAGAGGGGCTGACCGTCGTCCGTGCCGGCCGCCTGATCGACACGGTCGGCGGCGAGGTCCTTCGGGCGCAGGTCGTCGAGATCGTCGGCGAGCGGATCGAGTCGGTTGGTCCCGACCAGGGCCGGTATCCGAACGGCGCGCGGGTCATCGACCTGTCGCAGCACACGATCGTACCCGGCCTCGTCGACTGCCACGCGCACCTCGTGGGGGAGCTGGAACAGGGGGAGTACACCCGGCTGCTCATGCGGACGGGCGCGCAGGAAGCGCTCACGGGCGTGCGCAACGCGCGCGACACCGTGATGGCCGGGTTCACTACCGTGCGCGATGTGGGTACGTTCCGGGCCTTCGTAGATGTTGCCCTCCGCGACGCCATCGACGCGGGGGACGTCGTCGGGCCCCGGATGCAGTGCGCCGGACCGTTCGTCACCGTCTCGAGTGGGGGCGGCGACATCCCGCCGGTGGCCCCGGACCTCGAGGTCCCGCGGGAGCTTCGGTTCGGGGTGGCGAACTCGGTCGACGAGGTCCGGCGGGTGGTCCGCGACATCCTGCATCGAGGCGCGGACTTCATCAAGGTCATCGCCACCGGCGCGGTGCTGACGCGGGGGACCGCGCCTGGTGCTCCGGAGTTCAGCGAGGACGAGATCCGTGCCGCGGTCGAGGAGGCGGGGCTGTACGGGACGTTCGTGGCGGCGCACGCGCATGGCGCGGAGGGCATCAAGCGTGCGGTCCGCGCCGGTGCCCGCTCCATCGAACACGGTTCCCTCATCGACGACGAGGCCATCGAGCTGATGGCTGAGCGCGGGACCTACCTCGTGGCCGACATCTATTCCGGCGACTACATCGAGGAGGAGGGCCGCCGGCGCGGATGGCCGGAGGAGATACTCC
>JBOGVH010000322.1:0-6976 GCA_050695235.1 Actinomycetota bacterium | reverse complement strand
ATCCTGGAGGGCCGTGATCTCGTCCAGCACTACGTCACGCGGGCGGGCGCGAGGTCGATGGTCGGCAACGTGTACCTGGGCAGGGTCCAGAACGTCCTCCCGGGGATGGAGGCGGCCTTCATCGACGTGGGCAAGGGCAGGAACGCAGTGCTGTACGCCGGCGAAGTGAACTACTCGCCGGAGGACCTCGAGGGCGCGGCCCC
The DNA here is from genome assembly GCA_050695235.1 of Actinomycetota bacterium. Lineage (GTDB taxonomy): Bacteria > Actinomycetota > UBA4738 > UBA4738 > HRBIN12 > AC-69. The sequence goes on along the minus strand of JBOGVH010000322.1, from coordinate 6,773 downwards.
CCGGATCGAACACGTTCTGAAGAGCGGCAACTCCGTCCTGGTGCAGGTGACGAAGGACCCCATCGGTGGCAAGGGGGCCCGGCTCACCGCGCAGATCAGCATGCCGGGGCGGTACCTCGTGCTGGTGCCGAACTCCGACATCACGGGAATCAGCCGCCGTCTCCCGGACGAGGAGCGCAAGCGGCTCAAGCAGATCCTCCGCACGATCCGGCCCGAGGGTCACGGCGTCATCATCCGGACCGCCGCAGAGGATGCGGACGAGGAGGCCCTGGCGGCCGACCTGGCCCGTCTCCTCGAGGAGTGGAAGGCCATCGAGAAGAAGGCGAAGCGGGCGAAGGCGCCGGCGATGCTGTACGAGGAACCGGAGCTCACGGTCCGCTCCGTCCGGGACCTGTTCACCGACGAGGAGTTCCGCGAGCTCGTCACCGATTCCCCGCGCGTGTACGAGCTCGTCATCCAGTACCTCGCCGGGATCGCCCCCGACCTCTTGCCGAAGGTCCGGCTGCACCAAGACAAGCTGCCGGTCTTCGAGGAGTTCCACGTCGTCGAGCAGATCCACAAGGGCCTGGACCGCAAGGTGTGGCTGCCCTCCGGAGGTTACATCGTCATCGACCGGACCGAGGCGATGACCGTCATCGACGTGAACACGGGCAAGTCGGTGGGCAAGACGAACCTCGAGGAGACCGTGGTGAACACCAACGTCGAGGCGGCCCGGGAGGTGGCTCGGCAGCTTCGCCTCCGGGACATCGGCGGGATGATCATCATCGACTTCATCGACATGCTCCTCGAGCAAAACAAGCGGAAGGTCCTGGACGCCCTGCGCGAGGAAATGGCAAAGGACAAGACCCGGTCCCAGATCTTCGACATCAGCCCTCTCGGGTTGCTCGAGGTGACTCGCAAGCGCGTTTCTGGTGGACTCTTGGAATCTTTCTCCGAGACCTGCCCCACCTGCGAGGGGCGGGGCGTGATCGTGACCTACGAAGCCTGAGGAGGAAGCGGATGTACGCCGTCATCAAGACGGGTGGCAAGCAGCACCGGGTGAAGCCCGGCGACGTGATCGAGGTGGAATACATGCACGGCCTGGGCGACACCGTGACGTTCCATCCCCTGCTCGTGGTGGACGACGATGGCAAGACGCACTTCGGCAAACAGGCCGAGGGGGCCGTGGTGACGGCCAAGCCGGTCGGCGAGCAGAAGGGGGACAAGGTCCGGGTGATGAAGTACAAGAACAAGACGGGCTACTCCCGTCGCCAGGGCCACCGTCAGCTGATGACCCTCCTCGAGATCTCCGACGTCACCATGGCTGGGGAGAAGAAGCCGGCGGCGAAGAAGCCTGCCGCCAAGTCCCAGGCGGCCAAGTCCACCGCCGCCAAGTCCACGGCGAAGGCCTCGCCCAAGGCCGCTGTCAAGAAAGCGGCCCCGAAGGAGGGCACACAAGCGGGGGACGAGGCGGCGGAGGAGGCCGGGGAGTAGCGGGTCCTCTGGTACGCTCGGTCGCGCGATGGCACACAAGAAGGGCGGCGGCTCCACCAAGAACGGTCGCGACTCCGAGTCCAAGCGGCTGGGCGTGAAGGCCTTTGGCGGTCAGGAAGTGAACGCCGGCTCCATCATCGTCCGCCAGCGGGGGACGAGGATCCACCCGGGGCCCGGCGTGGGGAAGGGTGGCGACGACTCGCTCTTCGCCCTCATCCCGGGGATCGTCCGGTACCGCTCGTCCCGGGGCCGGCGGTTGGCCTCGGTCGAGCCCAAGTAACCCCGCTCAGCGCCGATCACCCACCGCATGGCGGATCGCCTGTTCCCACTCCTCGATGTCGGCCTTGAGCTGTCGATTCCACGTGCCGAGGTAGCCGATGTTCTGTCGTCTGGCCCGTCGTCTGGAGCTCTTGCGAAACCCGAGGGGCGCCGGTCGCTCGGCACTCTCCCCACGCAGGTTCTCGAGCGGCGGCGGCTGCGCGAAGTAGAAGGCCGTCCGAACGACTCGACCGCCCGCATCGTGGGTGACAGCGAGCACCGGCGAGCCGCGGAGCCGCCGAGCCTTTCGAACCTGGGCGAGGGGGATATGCACGTCCTCGGAGCCGTCGGACGGCACGAACGCGATGACGTCCGGCTTCAGGCTCAGGGTGCCTCTCCGCTCCTGGCCTGCCAGGCCCGGTGAGGGCTCGACCATCCACACGGTGACGGCCTCGGGCATCGCGCCCATCTTCGTCGCATGAGCGGGTTTCGACCACAATCTCCGTATGACCTTCGTCGACGAGGTGACGGTCTGGGTTCGCGCGGGCCGGGGAGGACACGGCTCGGCTGCGATGCTGCGGGAGCCGTTCAAGCCGCGGGGTGGACCCGAAGGTGGCGACGGCGGCCGAGGAGGGGACGTCGTGTTCGAGGCCTCCTCAGGCGTCCGCGACCTCTCGGGCCTGGCCGACCGGCCGCACCTACGTGCCGAGGACGGCAAGTCGGGCGGTGCGAACAGGCGCACCGGGGCGAGCGGCGCCGACCTCGTCATCCAGGTCCCGGTGGGGACGATGGTGTTCGACGAGACCGGACTGATGGCCGACCTCGTCGGCGATGGGGCCCGGGGGGTACTGGCCCGGGGAGGTCGGGGCGGCCGGGGCAACGCCTCGCTCGCGTCCCGACGCAACCGCGTGCCCCGCACGGCGGAGGCGGGGGAGCCGGGTGAGGATCTGCGGTTGTCCGTGGAGCTTCGGGTCGTCGCCGACGTCGGCCTCGTGGGCCTGCCGAACGCGGGGAAGTCCACCCTGCTCGGTAGGCTCACGGCGGCCAGGCCGAAGGTCGCTCCGTATCCGTTCACGACGCTCCACCCCAACCTCGGTGTGGCCGAGAGGGAGCGGCGCTTCGTCGTTGCCGACGTCCCCGGCCTGGTGAAAGGGGCCCACGAGGGCAAGGGCCTCGGCCACCGGTTCCTCCGCCATCTCGACCGGACGCGTGCGCTCGTGATCGTCGTGGACCTATCGCGTCATGACCCGGCCGCCGATCTCCAGACGGTGCGGGCGGAGCTCGCGGCCCACGATCCGGAGCTCGCGACTCGGCCCTGGATCGTCGTCGGGACGAAAGCCGACCTGGTGGACGAGCCCGATGCGGCGGCGATCGCGCTCGACGCCGTCGCCGTCTCCGGACTGACGGGGGAGGGGATCGACCGGCTTGCCGATCGGGTGGGAGAGCTCGTCGAGGTGGCCTTCCGGGACCAGGAGGAGGAACGGCAGCCGTTCGTCGTGCTCCGTCCTGCTCGCCCTCCGTTCGTGGTGCGCAAGGAGGGTGCCGGCTTCCGCGTGGTCGGGCGGGCCGTGGAACGATGGGTCGCCGAGACCGACTTCGAGGACCCCCTGAAGGTGGTGGAGCTCCAGAAGCGACTGGCCAAGGAGGGGGTGGAGAGACAGCTCGCCGCCCTGGGGGCCCGGCGAGGTGACGAGGTCCTGATCGGGGGGCGGGCCTTCGAGTTCCTCCCGGGGAAAGAAGGCTGATCATGGTCCGACGAGAAGATCTCCTGCGATCCGAGGATCGAGGTTGGAACGAGCTCCACTCGCTGTTGGAAACCCTGTCTCGTCAGCAGGTCCTGGAGCCAGGGCTCACGCCCGATGGATGGTCGGTCAAGGACCTGCTCTGGCATCTGGGCGCGTGGTGGGCCAAAGCCGGCGTGATGCTGGAGCAGATCCGCGTTGGGACCTACGAGGGAGGGGGCCACGGCTCGAGCGTCGATGAGCTGAACGCGCGGTTCCTGGAGGAGGGCCGCCGACTGGACCTGGCCACGGTGACGGCTGAGCTGTACGCGGCGCGGAACCATGCGCTGGTCGAGTTCGCCGCACTCCCCGAGGTGACCCCCGAAGCCGAGGAGTGGTTCCGGGAGTCGGGCCCCGAGCATTACGACGAGCACCTGGACGACCTGCGGGCGTGGGTCGACAAGCTCACGTCCGCTGGCTGAAATACGAAGGAAGGCCAGGTGCCGGCCGTAGGATTGCCGGCGTGGGACGACGCCTGGGTGTCATGGGCGGCACGTTCGACCCGATCCATCACGGACACCTCCTGACTGCAGAGGAGGCCGCCGTTCAGTTCGGGCTGGACGAGGTCGTGTTCGTGCCGACTGGACAGCCGTGGATGAAAGAGGAGCGGGACGTATCCTCGCCCGAGCACCGCTACCTCATGACGGTGATCGCGACCGCCAGCAACCCACGGTTCTTCGTCTCGCGGCTGGAGGTGGATCGGGAGGGTCCCACCTACACGGTCGACACCCTTCGCAAGCTGAAGGAGCAGCGCGGCGGCGACGTGGATCTGTTCTTCGTGACGGGCGCCGACGCCGTGCTGGAGATCTTCCAGTGGAAGGACCCCGACGAGATCCTCGAGCTCGCGCACTTCATCGCGGCCACCCGGCCCGGCTACGACCTGGCTCGGTTCCAGGCGGAGGAGCCCAGCCGCCATCAGAACGTGAGCGTCATGAACATCCCGGCCCTGGCCATCTCCTCCACGGACATCCGCGAGCGCGTTCGGGAGGGGCGACCCATCCGATATCTCGTGCCCGAGGGCGTGGAGAGCTACATCGAGAAGGCGGGGTTGTACCGATGAAGCGCGCGCACCATCGCAAGGTCCACGTGTTCGTCCGGCCGGGCCGTCACGGGCGGCTCCGGGCCATGGCGGCGGGATGGCTGGCGCCGGTTGCGGCTGCGCTCCTGGTGGTCGGAGGGGTGGTGGCGTGGGGCACCGTGTCGACTCGCGACCAGGACGGGGCGCCCGCATCGGGAAGCTCGTTCGCCCCCTCCAAGCTGCTGCTGCTCGAGCTGCGGTCGAGGGATGCGGTCATGATCGCGGTCGTCGGGTCTTCGGGGACCCCGGCGCCGGCCGCGCTCGCCATCCCCCCGAACGTGGTGATGACGATCCCCGGCCAGGGTGATGGCACGGTCAAGGAGGTCACTCCCCTCAACGGATCCGAAGCCGCCGTGGCCATCTCCAACCTCGTCGGCGCGTGGATCCCGCACTACGTCGTGACCGATCCGAGCCATCTCGCCGCGGTCGTGGACCGGGTGGGAGGGATCCAGCTGTTCGGATCGGTGGCGAGTGGGGAAGAGGTCGTCGCCGGCCTGACGGAGCCCGGGCCGGCCCGAGCCCTGACGTGGCGGGAGACTCTCATCGGGTTGTTCCAGGCCGGTCCTCGATGGGTCCCCGACGACTTCCTCGGATCCGACGATGCGGCCGCCGGGGCCCGGCTCCTCACGGCAGCGAAGGGCGCCGCCCTGCAGGCCCTCCCCACTGCCGACGTGACGCCCGGATACCTCCGGCCGGACTACGAGGCGGTGGCAGCCCTCATGGAGGAGTGGTTCGGGATGGCGGGACAGCCACCGGTCCGGGTGCTCGTGCTGAACGGGACCGGCAGCCCCGGCGTGGGGGAGTTGGTGGCCGAGCGCCTCATCCCGGAGGGCTACCGAGTGGTGGTCTCGGAGAACGCGTCGAGCTTCGACCATCGGGAGACGCTGGTCGTGGCGGGCTCCGAGGAGTCCCGACGGGCGGCGGAGCGGATCCGACGGCTCCTGGGGGTGGGAGCGTTGTCGGTGTCCGCGGTACCCTCGGGGCTGGGAGAGGTCACGATCCTGGTAGGAGAGGACTACACGAACGGATGACGGTGGAAGAAGGCAGTGCCCGGTAACGCCGCTGGGATCCCGGGGAGCAAGGAGGTGGCGGTGGCGGCGGCGCGGGCCGCGGCCGCCAAGCAGGGCGCGGATATCGCAATCCTGGACGTCCACGAGCTCATCGTCATCACCGATTTCTTCGTGATCGCGAGTGGATCCAGCGACCGGCAGGTCAGGACCATCGTCGACGAGGTGGAGAAAGCGGTTCGGGAACGTGGCGTGCGCCCGGTCCGCCGGGAGGGCGAGACCGAGAACCGGTGGGTTCTCCTGGATTACGTCGACGTGGTGGTTCATGTGTTCGCCGACGAGGAGCGGGAGTACTACGACCTGGAGCGGTTGTGGCGCGACGCTCCTCGGGTCAGGTGGCAGGACTCGGACGCGGTCTCATCGGGCTGAGTAGACTATCGGTCTGCCTGGGCCCATAGCTCAGCTGGTAGAGCACATGGCTGGCAGCCATGAGGTCAGGGGTTCGAATCCCCTTGGGTCCACCATCGAGCCCTTGTGTGAACCGAGAAGGGACGCGAAGGGCTCCTCGTGCATGAAGTCAGCGACCCTGCCGTCCCGGACGCGGATCGTGCAGAAGAAGGCCTGGTTCCACATCTTTCGCACCTCGGGCTTCCCCTTTCGGTAGCTCGCGGCGCAGTTGTTCGCGAGGTCGAGAGCGAGGTAGATGATCTTCGTCGCCTGCCTTAGCTTCTCGCCGTCGGTCGCGAGCTGTGACTCGGCCTTCGCAACCTCAGCGTTGATGCGGTTCTGCTCGCGCTTGAGTGTCTGCACGTCGATGGCGTCGGCGTAATAGGCGCGGAGCAGCTTCTCCCGTTCGTTGGCGAGCTGGCGGAGCCGCCTGCCCAAGAAGACCGTGGTTTCCGCCCGGTGCCGTTCGCGCTCGGCGACCTCGACCCTCAGAACCCGCTCCAGCCTCCGCCTGAGGGCCGCAGGGATCCGGACTCCTTCGTAGAGCACCTCGACATCTCGTTCGAGCTGTGCGGCCGGGACGTACCGGGCTTGCGAGCAGCCTGTTCGTCCGGTGTTCCGCCCGATGCAGCGGAAGTAGCCGAAGCGCCCTTTCGCGACCGCGTAATACATCTTCGAGCCGCACTCGGCGCAGACCAGCGTGCCCTTCAGGTAGTGGTCGTGCTTCCA
>JBOGVH010000321.1:0-1895 GCA_050695235.1 Actinomycetota bacterium | reverse complement strand
TCGATGGAGGGCGAGACGGGCAAGCGCGCCCTACTTGAAGATGCTCACGCCTCCGGGGCCAATGAGCAGGCCGACGATGATGAGGACCACGCCGGCCACGACCCCTCCTCGGACGAGCGTGACGATGCCGGCGATCACGAGGATCACCGCCAGGATCCAGAGCAACGTCGCCGCCCCACCGGTTAGCGCAAGGACTCCGAACATGTGTACCTCCTGCTCAGCCGATACGGGGGAGGATGTACCAGGCCACGAAGGCCAGGATCGCGAGCACGATGACCACGATCGCCGCGTATTTGATCGCGGCGTACCCCACGAGCCCGGAACCTTCCGGCTCCCGTACCTCGGGCGAGTGTGTGTGCTCTTCCGAGTGCGCCATCCGTACCTCCTTGGTCCTGGCTTGCATTCCCGGTGCGCGATGCGCCCAAACATGGGCCGCACCGACCCCGCAGCGATCTCCCGACCCGGGACGGCTCACGCAGCTTGGCGCTCGCCGCGGTGCGGCGCGCTCTCGATCAGATCGAGGACGGCCCGCTCCACCTTCAGCTGCATGGACGGGTCGGAAAGCTCCTCCGGCGAGACGCTCCCGAGAGCCGGCCGGATGGTCTCCCCTTCCAGGAACCGGTCGAGGACCCGAGGATCCACGTACGAGGCGCGAGCTACGGCCGGCGTGTTCCCCAGGTACTCCGCGACCTCGCGGATGGCCCGGGCAGCGCCGCCCTTGCGCGCGGTGAGCGAAGACCCGACGTCATCGGCCGTGGCCAGGGCCGCGGCGGCGAGCACCGTGCCATGCCAGGTCCTGAAGTCCTTGGCGGAGAACGGCCCCCGACCCGTTTCCTTGATGTAGTCGTTGATCTCCAGGGACCGGACATCCTTCCACCCCTCGCTCGTCGAGTAGGCGAGGAGCTCTGATCCACCGTTCCGCCGGGCTTTCAACCCGCGGAGCACGTCCTTCACGTCGGGGTCGGTGATCGCCTGGACCCGTCGCTTTCCCCCCTTGGCCGTGTAATCGAACAGGACCTCGTCGCCGGCCACCTTGACGTGCTCCTTGCGCATCGTGGCCAGGCCGAACGAGCCGTTTCGGGCCGCATAGCTCTCCGAACCGATACGGAAGAACCCCAGGTCGAGCAGGCGCACCGCGCACGCGAGCACGCGCTCTCTGTCGAGCCCTTCGCCGTTCAGATCCTGTTCCACCCGACGGCGGAGCTCCGGAAGCGATCTGGCGAAGTCGTGCATCTTGTGGAACTTCTGCCGGTCCCGCCACCTCCGCCAGCGCTCGTGATACAGGTACTGCTTCCGGCCCGCGGCGTCGGTCCCCGACGCTTGGAGGTGACCGAGCGGATCCGGCGAGATCCACACGTTCGTCCAGGCGGGAGGGATGGCGAGAGTGCGGATCCGGTCGACGACCTGCGGATCAGAGATCGGTTGCCCCCGCTCGTCAAGGTAGGAGAAGCCCCGGCCCCGGCGTCTGGTGAAGCCGGGAGCGGCGGTGTGGACGCGTCGGATCCGAGACGGCGGTTGCACGGCGGTTTGACGACTACCCGGGAGGGGAATGACGAAAACATGTCACCACCCGAGGGACCCCCCGGACGGGAGGCCCGGGCAACCCGGTGCCCCGTCTGCGGGCGAGGAGAGCTGAAGGACCTGGTCTTCGACGGGGGGACGGGCGAGCTCGAGGGCACGCCCACGCAGCTCGCCGATTCCAGCGAGGTCGACGTCTACACGTGCGGCCACGAGGTGACCGGCGCCTCGCTGGCCAGGGCCGACCGGTCCCTGCACGTGGAGCGGCGAACTTCCGAGGACACGGTGCCTCCCCCCAAGGGGACGTCAGGCTAGGGAACGATCCGGAGCGCCAGGATGGCGATGTCGTCGGGTGACTCGCCCTCGGGGTCCGCGAC
>JBOGVH010000320.1:0-3781 GCA_050695235.1 Actinomycetota bacterium | reverse complement strand
CTTGCGGCGTGACCCCCGGGCCGCCGTGACCGTCATCGGGCAGGACTTCTACCAGTGGGCCTCGATCCAGGGGTCCGTGGTGGGTCGGGTGACCGGGCCGGAGGCGGAGGCGCACATCGACACGCTGTCGCGCCGGTACGACGGTGAGCCGTGGACGCCCGTCGAGGGGCAGGTCAGGGTGCTGTACCGGATCGAGCCCCAGCGGATCATCCGATACGGGCAGCGGCGGTAGCCGATGGCCGAGGTCCCCCTGGCGACGAGGATGCGGCCCCGCTCGTTCGGGGAGTTCGTGGGTCAAACCCATCTGGTCGGCCCGGGCACGGCCCTCAGCGAGCTGATCGAGGGCGGGCACCTTCCCTCGGTGGTGTTGTGGGGTCCGGCGGGGAGCGGGAAGACCACGCTCGCCCACCTCCTCGCCGCCGCGGTCGGCGCGGAGGTCGTGCAGCTCTCGGCCGTGTCCTCGGGCGTGGCCGACGCTCGCAAGGTCATGGAGCGGGCGAAGGGCGGGATGCTGCGGACGGTCCTGTTCGTGGACGAGGTCCACCGGTGGAGCAAGGCCCAGCAGGACGTGCTGCTGCCCGCGGTGGAGGAGGGGACGATCACCCTGATCGGCGCGACCACCGAGAACCCGTACTTCTCGCTCGTCACGCCGCTCCTGTCGCGCTGCCTGCTGCTCCGCCTGGAGCCGCTGTCGCCCCCCGAGGTTCGGGCGCTCCTGCTTCGCGCGCTGGAGGACGAGGACCGAGGCCTCGGCAACATCCCGGTGAAGGTCGAGGACGATGCACTCGACCACCTTGTGGAGGTGGCCGGCGGCGACGCCAGGATCGCGCTGACCGGGCTCGAGGCCGCCGTGCTCTCGGCGAAGGAGGCGGGGGAAGTCGTCGTGACCCGGGAGCGGGCCGCCGACGCCGTTCAGAAGAAGGCCATCGTGTACGACCGGCAGGGGGATGCGCACTACGACGTCATCTCCGCGTTCATCAAGAGCATCCGGGGCTCGGACCCCGACGCCACGTTGTTCTGGCTCGCCCGGATGCTGGAGGCGGGGGAGGACGCCCGGTACATCGCCAGGCGGATGGTGGTCCACGCCTCCGAAGACATCGGCCTGGCCGACCCTCGTGCCCTGCAGGTCGCCGTGGCCGCCGCCCAGGCCGTCGAGTACGTGGGGCTGCCGGAGGCCAGGTTGAACCTGGCGGAAGCGGCCATCTACCTGGCTCGGGCGCCGAAGTCCAACAGCGTGATCGCCGCTCTGTCCAAGGCCATGGAGGATGCGGCGTCGGCCGATCCCGTGCCCCTCCACCTCCGGGAGTCGGGCACCCCCACCGCCCGCAAGCTCGGCTACGGCAAGGGCTACAAGTATCCGCATGACTTCCCCGGCCATTCGGTCGAACAGGACTACCGGCCGGCCCGGTTCGAGGGGGCGCGCTACTACGAGCCGTCCGGAGAAGGGGAGGAAACCGAGGGGAAACCCGGGCCCGACGCCCCGGTATGATGCGCGGACCTGTTGCCGAAGGAGACTGCGATGGCCGTCCTCGCGAGTGCCGGAGACGTGGCGCTGATCGTCCTGGCCGCATTCTGGGCCCTGCTCGTCCTCGGCCTCTGCCTGGTGCTGGTCAACACGTTCAACGTCCTGACCAGCACGAAGATGTTGATCGATGGCATCCGTGAGGAGACGGTCCCGCTCCTTTCGGAGGTCCGCACCTCGGTGGTGAAGACCAACCGCGAGCTCGACCGGGTCGACGGGATGCTGGAATCGGCCGGCAGCATCGTGGCTCGCGTGGAGAAGATCTCGCGGCTCGTCGAGCAGGCGGCGAGTGGCCCGCTGGTCCGGATCATCGCGCTCGGCGCCGGCCTGTCGAAGGCCGCGGCGCGGTTCCGGAGCGGGAAGGCCGACGGCAAGAAGTGAGGCGGCTCTTCTGGCTCGCGCTCGGCCTGGGGGCCGGGGCGGCCGGAGCGATCATGACCGCGCGCTTCGCCCGCCGGCAGATGGACAAGGTGGCGCCCTCGACCCTCGCGCGCCAAGCACGCGGCGGGCTCCTCGACCTGTCGCGGCGGGTCTCCGAGTCCATGGGGGAGGGCCGGCGGGCCATGCAGGAGAAAGAGGAGGAGCTCCGCAGGGAGACCGGCGAGAGCCGAAAGCTAGACTAGCCGGCCATGGAGGGCCGGGAGATCCGCGAGCGCTTCCTTCGCTTCTTCGAGGAGCGAGGGCACCGCCGCGTGCCGTCCTCGTCCCTGATCCCGCCGCCGGAGTCTGGACTGCTGCTCACGAACGCCGGGATGAACCAGTTCATCCCGTATTTCCTCGGACACACGCCGCCGCCGTTCCCTCGGGCCGCATCGGTCCAGAAGTGCTTCCGGGCTGTGGACATCGACAACGTGGGACACACGGCACGGCATCTCACGATGTTCGAGATGCTCGGGAACTTCTCCTTCGGGGACTACTTCAAGCGCGAGTCGTGCGGATGGGGCTTCGAGCTGGTCACCGAGGTGTACGGGATCGAGCCCGACCGGATCTGGGTCACGGTCTACGAGAGCGACGACGAGGCCGTGGCGATCTGGCGGGATATCGGCATGCCAGCCGGACGGATCGTACGCCGGGGCAAGGACGACAACTACTGGTCGACCCACGCGGCCGGCCCGGCCGGTCCGTGCTCGGAGATCTACGTGGACCGGGGCCCGAAGTGCGGGCTCGACGGCGGCCCCGCCGTGGACGAGGAACGGTTCATGGAGAACTGGAACCACGTCTTCATGCAGGACGAGGTCGACGAGCACGAGAACATCGTGGGCGAGCTGCCGGCGAAGAACATCGACACCGGCTCCGGCCTGGAGCGGGTGGCCACCGTCCTGCAGGACGTCGACAACATCTTCGAGACCGACCTCCTGCGCCCCGTCCTTGAGGTGGCGGAATCGCTGTCGGGCACGCGGCACGGGGAGGATCCCTCGACCGATGTGTCGCTCAAGGTCATCGCGGAACACGGCAAGGCCACGACGTTCCTGATCGCTGACGGTGTCCTGCCCTCGAACCAGGGCCGGGGCTATGTCCTCCGCCGGATGCTCCGCCGGGTGGTGAGCCATGCCCGGCGCCTGGGCATCGAGGGACCGGTGGTCGAGCACCTGGCCGACCGAACCGTGGAGCTGTTCGGGGACGCCTATCCCGAGCTGGTGGAGAACCGGTCGCAGGTGAAGCAAGTGGCGGCTTCGGAGGAAGAGCGCTTCGCCGGAACCCTTCGCCAGGGCATGGCCCTGCTCGAGGCCGAGATCGACAAGGCGAAAGGTCCCGGCGTCCTGTCTGGCGATGTCGTGTTCAGGCTGCACGACACGTTCGGCTTCCCCAGGGAGCTCACCCGGGAGCTGATCGAGGACGCGGGCCTGTCCATCGACGAGGAGCGGTTCGAGTCCCTGATGGCCGAGCAGCGCGACCGGGCCCGCCGGGCCACCAAGAAGGAGCACGTGGAGGACGAGCTGACCGAGATGGCCTCCTCCGCCGGACCCACCCAGTTCCTCGGGTACCAGACCCTCGAGGCCGAGGGCCACCTGGCCGCTGTGCTCCTCGACGGCGAGCGGTCGGGTGTGGCCGAGGAGGGCCAGGACGTCCGCTTCGTCCTGGATCGCACGCCGTTCTATGCGGAGTCCGGAGGCCAGGTCGCGGACCACGGCTACGTGCGCACCGGCGGCGGGCTGATCCGGGTGGTGGACGCCCAGTGGGGGCCGGGCGACGTGATCGTGCACGTCGGCGTGGTCCAGTCCGGCGAAGTGCGCGAGGGCGAGGACGTGCACGCGGAAG
>JBOGVH010000319.1:0-1814 GCA_050695235.1 Actinomycetota bacterium | reverse complement strand
GCCCGCGAGCTCGGCCTCCGGTTCCACCCCTGTCGGGGCTCGATGGACCTCGGGCAGTCTCGGGGCGGGCTGCCGCCCGACTCGGTGGTGGAAGACACCGATGATGCCCTGGCGGCCACGGAGGAGGCGGTCACCCGGCACCACGACCCTGGACCAGGCTCGATGCTCCGCATCGCCGTCGCACCATGCTCGCCGTTCTCGGTGACCGAGCGGTTGATGCGCGAGTCGGCCGAGCTGGCGCGCCGGCTCGATGTGCGCATGCACACCCACATCGCCGAGACCCTGGAGGAGGAGGCGTTCTGTGTCGAGACCTTCGACCGGCGGCCGCTCGAGCTGCTGGATGAATGGGGGTGGCTGGGATCCGACGTGTGGCTGGCCCACTGCGTCCACCTGGACGACAAGGACATCCGCCGGGTCGCCGAGACCGGGACGGGCGTCGCGTGGTGCCCCACGTCGAACCTCCGGCTCGGCTCGGGCATCGCGCCCGCCGTGACGCTCCTGCGCGAGGGAGCCACCGTCGGCCTGGGTGTGGACGGCGCCGCGTCGAACGATGCTGGGAACCTCCTGGCCGAGGTACGTCAGGCGGTGCTCGTCACCCGGGCCCGCGGCGCGTCGGAGGGCCTGTCCGCCCGCGAGGTCCTCCGGGTGGCCACCGGGGGCGGCGCGGCCTGCCTCGGACGCGACGACGTGGGGTCGCTCGAGCCGGGCAAACGAGCCGACGTCGCGCTGTTCCCGGTGGATGACCTGTCTCACGCGGGGGCCGAGGTCGACCCCGTGGCCGCGCTGGTCCTGTGCGGGTCCGATCGGCCCCGGCATCTGCTCGTCGAGGGCCACGCCGTCGTCCGCGACGGCCGGCTGGTCACGGCCGACGAGGAGGACATCGCGGCGGAGGGGCACCGCGTGGCTCGGCGGATCGCTGCGGGGGCCGCTCGATGAGCGTTCGCCTCGATGAGCGCCTCCGCGGCGTAGTGGGGGAGAGCGTGCGCCGGGTCGACGGCGTGCCGAAGGTGAAGGGCGAGTTCGCCTACGGCGGCGACCTGTGGCACGACGACATGTTGTTCGGCCACACCCTCCGCAGCCCGCACCCACGGGCACGGATCCGGTCCATCGACGTCTCCCAGGCGTTGAGCGGGCCGGGGGTCCACGCCCTCCTGCTCGCCGACGACGTCCCGGGCAGGAGGACCTACGGCCTGGAATTCGCCGACCAGCCCGTCCTTGCCTGGGACGAGGTCCTGTACGTCGGCCAGCCCGTGGCCGTGGTGGCGGCCGAGACGCCCGAGCTAGCCCGCCGGGCGGTTGGCCGGATCGCCGTGGATTACGAGGTCCTGCCGCCGGTGACCGATATGGAGGAAGCGCTGTCTCCCGACGCGCCGAAGCTTCGCGAGTGGGGCAACGTCCTGCGGCACGTTCGCGTCGTCCACGGGGATCCCGATGCCGAGGCGGACGTGTGGGTGGAGGGCTACTACGAGACCGGCATGCAGGACCAGGCCGCGCTGGGACTGGAGGCGGGGCTGGCCGTACCGGCCGAGGACGGCGGGGTCGACCTGTTCGTCTCCACCCAATGGCTGCACGTGGATCGCAAGCAGATCGCTCCGTGCCTCGGACTGCCCGAGGAGAAGGTTCGGCTGTCGCTGGCCGGTGTGGGGGGCGCGTTCGGCTCGCGGGAGGACCTCCACATGCAGATCCACGCGTGCATGCTGGCACTCCACACCGGCCGGCCCGTGCGGATCACCTACGACCGGGCCGAGTCGTTCCTGGCGCATGTGCACCGCCACCCGTCGCGGATCTGGATGCGCACCGGCGCGAGCCACGAC
>JBOGVH010000318.1:0-1895 GCA_050695235.1 Actinomycetota bacterium | reverse complement strand
GGCAACGTGTACGTCACCGAGGCCAAACGCCAGGTCGCCGGGTTCGTCGGCATCGACGGACTGGCCGGTCCCACGGAGCTCGCCGTGGTGGCCGATGCCTCGGCCGACCCCGCCTGGGTCGCCGCCGATCTGGTGGCCCAGGCCGAGCACGATCCCGAGGCACTCGCCGTTCTGGTCGCCTTCGATGGGAACGTCGTGGATCAGGTGGAGCACGCGCTCGTGGCTGAAGTGGTCAGGGCCGGCCGGAGCGACGTGGTGAAGGCCGCACTCGCGCACGCGCGCGCAGTGCTGGTCGCCCATGACGACCAGGCCGTCGAGGTCCTCGACCGCCTGGCTCCAGAGCACCTCCATGTCGTGGTGGCCGATGCCCCCGCATTCGCCCAGCGCATCAGGAACGCCGGCGCCATCTTCGTCGGGGGGTTCACCCCGGTACCGTTCGGCGACTACGGAGTTGCTTCGAACCACGTCCTTCCGACGGCGGGCACCGCGCGGTTCTCCTCGGGGCTCCGGGCCGCCGACTTCGTGAAGGTCTCATCGGTGGTGGAGGTCTCCGACGGGGCCGCCGCCCGCCTGGCGCCGGAGGTGGCGAGGATCGCGCTCGCCGAAGGGCTTCCGGGCCACGCGCGGTCCGTGGAGATCCGGGCGGAAGGGCGAAGGCTGACGTGACGCCGGCGGTTCCCCGCAGCGGTCTCAGAGACCTCGAGCCGTACCAGGCACCCCAGCTGGAGGTGGCGGCCCGGCTCAACACCAACGAGTGCCCGTATCCCCTGCCCGAAAGCTTCCGAGACGAGCTGGCCGACGCGGTGCACCGGCTCGAGCTGCACCGGTATCCGGACCGGGAGGCGCAGGAGCTCCGCGAGGCGCTGGCCAAGCACGCCGGCCACCCGGTCGAGGGAACGTGGGCGGCGAACGGATCGAACGAAGTGATCGAGCAGCTCCTGCTGGCCTACGGCGGGCCCGGCCGGCGGGTGGTGGTGTTCCAGCCGACGTACGTCCTCCACGAACGGCTGGCATGGGTGACCCACGGTGACCTGTTCCCCCTCTCCCTCGACGAGCCGTGGGCCATCTCGACGCGCGACGTCGCTCGAGCCCTGGCCGCGCAGCCTTCGGTTGTCTTCGTCTGCTCGCCGAACAACCCCACGGGGAACGCACAGCCGGTCGAGGTCGTGGAGGGGCTCGCGGCCGGCGGGAACTCGCTCGTCGTGGTCGACGAGGCCTACATCGAGTTCGGCGGGCGCTCGGCCGCGGCGCTCGTGGCCAGCTACCTGAACGTGGCCGTGGTGCGCACGTTCTCCAAGGCCTTCGCCCTGGCCGGAGCCCGGATCGGCTACTGTCTGGCGTCCCCCGAGGTGGTCGACGACCTTCGTAGGGTGCGGCTTCCCTACCACCTGTCGGCCCTGACCCAGGCGGCGGGGTTGATCGCCCTGCGCCACAAGGAGGACGCCCTGGCCATCCTCGACGCGGTCCGACAGGAGCGCGACCGCATCCTGGCCGAGCTCCCCACGCTCGAGGTCCGGACCTTCCCGTCCGATGCCAACTTCGTGCTGTTTCGGCCGCCGAGACCGGCCCAGGAGGTGTGGCGGGGGTTGTTGGACCGAGGGGTTCTCGTCCGCGACGTGACGTCCGTGGTCCCCGGCTGTCTGCGTGTCACCGCCGGCACGCCCGAGGAGGTCGGCCGGTTCCTGTCGGCGCTGAAGGAGTCCCTTGGATGAGGCCGCGCGACGCCATCGTCGAGCGGAGCACCACGGAGACCACCGTTCGCGTGGAGCTCCGCCTCGACGGGTCCGGCTCGGCCACCGCCGACACCGGCCTCCCGTTCTTCGACCACATGCTGGAGCAGCTCGGGACCCACGCAGGCTTCGACCTCTCGGTCACCGCCAAGGGCGACCTCGAGG
>JBOGVH010000317.1:0-2468 GCA_050695235.1 Actinomycetota bacterium | reverse complement strand
AGCAGGAGGGGCGAGCCCTCCCCGACGTCGGGTCCGAGTGGCGGATCCTCCGGGTGCCGCTCCACGCAACCGGCGTGGAGGTGCGGGAAGCGTCGTCCCTCAGTCCGGGTCCCGATCGACCGATGTGATTGGGTGAGCGATGTCATTGAAACGAGAAGATGCGCCAACCTAGACTCCGGCGGGGCTCGTATCCACGGTGAACGGCCCAACCACCGACCCACCGATGAACGCGGAGCCCGAGCGCGCGGCGGAAGCCCAGGTCGCCGAGGACCGGCGGGAGACGATCGCCGTCCCCGTCCTCATCACCGACCTTGCCAGCAAGACCCTCGCGATCAAGGAGGGTGAGACCTTCCTGTACTCAGACCTCGAGGGGAACCTGGATCACACGGGGGACTACGGACTGGGCCTGTACCACAAGGACACCCGGTTCCTCTCCCACTTCCGGATGGAGGTCTCAGGACGGAACCCCGTGCTGCTTTCGTCCTCGTCCGAGCGCGGCTACATGTCGTACGTGGACCTCACCAACCCGGACCTGTACGACGGAGACGTCGTCGCCGTGGGCCAGCAGACCCTGAACGTCCGGCGGATCCGGGCCATCAACGGGAAGCTTTTCGAACGGGTCCGGATCAAGAACTACAACCCCCATCCGATCACCATGGAGCTCGGGTTCTCCCTAGCGGCGGATTTCGCCGACATCTTCGAGGTCCGGGGCATGGCCCGGGAGAAGCACATCCCTCCCGACCGGCCCATCGCCGAGGGCAACCAGGTCCGGTTCACCTCCACCGGTCTGGACGGAGCCCATCGGACGACCGTCGTGGAGTTCGCGCAGGAGCCGGACACCCTGGAGATGGAAGGTCTGACCGTGCGGGCGACGTTCCGGATGCACCTCGGCGCGTACCAGACCAAGCTGATCGGTCTCACCGTCGAGCCGCTCGTGGACGAGGAACACCCCCGGGAACGCGACTTCGACGTGGCCGTCCACGAGCTCCGCCGGTCCTACGAGGAGTGGGAGCGGGACTCCACGCAGATCCTCACGGACAACGAGTTGTTCAACCAGCTGCTGAACCGGAGCCTGCGGGACCTTCGGGCCCTGTACACCGAGACTGAGGGTGGCGGCATCCTGGCCGCGGGGATCCCCTGGTACGTGACGATCTTCGGACGCGATGCGCTGATCTCCTCGCACCAACTCCTCTCGGTGAACCCCGAGCCGGCCCGGCAGGCCCTCGAGCTCCTGGCCGCCCGCCAGGGCACCGTGGTCGATGACTGGCGGGACGAGCAGCCCGGCAAGATCCTCCATGAGGTCCGCCAGGGAGAGCTGGCCAAGGCGGGCTTCGTGCCTCACACCCCCTATTTCGGCTCCGTGGATGCCACCCCGTGGTTCCTGATCCTGTACGCGCAGCACTTCCGGTGGACCGGCGACATGGACTTCGCCAAGAAGCTCTTGCCTGCCGCCGACGCCGCGTTGCGGTGGATCGACGAGTACGGCGACATGGACGGCGACGGCTTCGTGGAGTACCAGTCCCATTCACCCGGGGGGATGCGGAACCAGGGGTGGAAGGACTCCCACGACTCGATCGTCCACGCCGACGGTCACCTGGCCGAGCCGCCCATCGCGCTGTCGGAGGTGCAGGCCTACGTGTACCTGGCCAAGGAGCGCGCGGCCGACGTGTACCGAGCCATGGGCGATGACCGCAGGGCGGAGTTCCTCATGGGCGAGGCCCACGAGCTGAAGCGCCGATACAACGAGGCCTTCTGGATGGACGACGAGAAGTACTTCGCCGCGGCCCTGGACGGCGACAAGCGGCAGGTGCGCACGGTGATGTCGAACCCAGGGCACGGCCTGTACTGCGGGATCGTGGACGGGGAGAAGGCCCCGGCGCTGGCCAAACGGCTGCTCGCGCCGGACATGTTCTCCGGGTGGGGCATCCGCACCTTGAGCAAGGCCGCCGCCGCCTACAACCCCATGAGCTATCACAACGGCTCGGTGTGGCCGCACGACAATGCGCTCGTCGCGGCCGGCCTCAAGCGCTACGGGTTCATCCGCTCGACCAATCGAGTGGCCACCGCGTTGTTCGACGCGGCGGTGCACGCGGACTACCTGCGGCTGCCCGAGCTGTTCTGCGGCTTCACCCGACGAACGCCGAACCGACCGGTGAGCTACCCGGTCGCATGCTCGCCCCAGGCGTGGGCGGCGGGCTCACCGTTCCTCATGCTCCAGGCCATCCTGGGGATCTCCGCGAGAGCTCACGAGAATCTGCTCACCGTGAACAAGCCGCACCTGCCGACGTGGCTCAACACCGTCGAGGTCCGCAACCTGCTCGTGGGGGGGAGCCGCATCTCGCTCGTATTCCGGCGCGAGGCCGAGATCACCTCGTTCTCGCTCCTGTCTCGGGAGGGCGACGTCCGCGTGGTCATGGAGGAGTAGGAAGCCCTAGCGGACGCACCCGCCCGTCGAGACCGGGCGGGTG
>JBOGVH010000316.1:0-4198 GCA_050695235.1 Actinomycetota bacterium | reverse complement strand
AGCCACAGCCCCGCTCCCAGCGCGCTCGCGGCGATCGCCACGACGAGGAGCGGCACCGCGAACCACGTCCGGAATATCGAGGGCCGGGGTGGCACCGCCGGCGCCGGCGCGACGACCGCGGTCTCCTCGGGCCTCGACCTGCGGGCCGGCACGGCCACCCGCTCCGTTGCCCTCCCCGCCGCGTCGCGGAGCGCGGCTCCGAAGTCCCCGGCGGTGGCGAAACGGTCGTCGGGCTCCGGTGACAGCGCCCGTCGCACGACGTCGTCCAACTTGCGGGTCACGTCCGACCGGTGGTCCCTCGGGGACGCGTCGCCCGCCTCGGGCGCCCGGCCGGTGAGGAGCTCGTACAGCAGCGCGCCGGCCGCCCAGACGTCGGCTCGAACGTCGGGCGGCTCTCCGGCGGCCGCTTCGGGTGGCATCGGCGCCGGCTGGAGGATCTCCATCGCCTCGGGCGGCGGCATCGAACGGACGACGGCCTCACCGAACCCGAGATCGCTGACGCGGATCGTGCCGTCAATGCACTGGAAGACGTTCTCCGGCTTCAGGTCCAGATGCAGCACGCCGGCCTCGTGCGCGGCGGCGATCGCGTCGAGCGCGCCCCGTACGAGGCCGGCCCCCTGCTCCGCGGGAACGGTGTTATCGCGAGCGATCAGGGTCCGGGCGCTGTCGCCCTCGACGAGCTCGCGGACGATGAACGCGATGCCGTCGTCCTTCCCGGTGTCGAGGAGCCGAGCCAGGCCCCGATGCGACGCCAACGCCACCATCCGAAGCTCCAGGTCGAGTCGTTCGGCGAACGCGGGCTGGCGGGCGAGCTCCTGACTGATCACCTTCACGACCACGCGGCGGTCCAGGACGGTGTCGGTGGCGCTCCAAGAGGTGCCCGTCCCGCTCGTGCCCAGCTCCAGCTCCAAGGCATAGCGGCCGGCGAGCACGGTGGGCGGTTGCTCGGTCCTCATCCGCTGAGTCTACGTCCCTGCCTGCGGCGAACGGGTGGCCCCCGTATCGTCGAGGCCCTCACATGGTCCGGGGGCCCGAGGTCTCCTTGGCTTTCGCCCTGACCAGAGGGTCGAGGAAGCCGATCCGCCCGGCGATCAGGGTGGAGGCCCTCTTCACCACGACGACGGTAGCCTTTCCGGTCCTGGGGTCGATGGAGAATCCGTCCTTGTCGGGGATCATGGAATCGGGCGCGTCCTTCTTCACCGACTGCGCGGCCGCCTTGTAGGCCTGGTTCCGGTCCCCGGTCTGCTTGAAGACGGTAGCCGCTTCCAGCGCCGCGTCCGAAGCGGCGTTCGTCACCTTGTACTGGGTGAACGCGATCGAGCCGGCGTCGAAGCCGGCGACGGCCAACGCCGCGAGGATCACCAGCCACAGGATGGCGACGCTTCTCATAAGCCCGCGTTCGTCTCGGAGCGCTGCTGTCTTCATCGGTGCCACCTCGCCACGAGTTGCCTCCGCACTACATCGACCTCGTCCACCCGCAACATGAGTGCCGTCGCCACGAAAGCCAGGATTCCGGCCGCCACGGCCCCCAGGACCTGGACGGCCTGCCCGCCGGGGGTGCTGGTACCGACCCATCCCCCGATCGCCCTGGACGCCACCCAGGCCACCCCTGCGGTGACCCCCCCGGCGAGGAACGTCCGGGACAGCCCGGAGAGGATCCGCCTCCCGTCGATCCCGCCGAGCCGGCGCCGGATCAAGACGAGCAGCGCGATCGACCCGAAGGTGTAGGCCGTGGCGTGCCCGAGCGCGAGGCCCCGAACCCCCATTCCCAGGGCCAGGACGAACAGGAGGTCGACGACCACGTTCAGCCCGACGGCCGCGATGTTCACGAGCGCCGGCGTCCTGGTGTCCTGCATCGAGTAGTACGCCCGAAGCAGCAGCTGGAACGTGGAGAACGAGAACAGGCCGAGGGAGAAGAACACGAGGATGCCGGCCACGAGGTCGGTGCTCGTCGGACTGGTCACCCCGTGTTCGAGGAGCAGCCGCACGATGGGAACGGCGAGCACCAGGTAGCCGAGGGCGGCCGGAACGACGATGACGGCGGTCCACCGGATCCCCCGGGCCAGGAGCTCACGGAAGGCACGCCGGTCACCATCGACCCATCGCGACGACATGGCCGGGAGGAGCGCGGTGAACACCGACACGACGAAGATGGCGTGCGGAAGCTGGAACAGTATGAACGCCGCCGCGTACGCGGTGTAACCGCCCTTCACGCGAGCCGCGAGGATCAGGACCACGAGGTATCCGAGCTGGTTCGCGACGACGTAGACGACCACCCACTTCGCCAGGTGCGTGATCCGGATCACGGCCTCGTCGAGCCACCGGGGCCGCCACCGGAACCGGAACCCGAGGCGGCGGAGCGACGGCCACAGCGCGACGGTCATCACCACCACGCCGAGCGTGGTGCCGACCGCGAGTACCAGCTTCTGCGGTCCCGTGGCCA
Source organism: Actinomycetota bacterium (assembly GCA_050695235.1). Lineage (GTDB taxonomy): Bacteria > Actinomycetota > UBA4738 > UBA4738 > HRBIN12 > AC-69. Next base: position 1,755 of record JBOGVH010000316.1, on the reverse strand, counting down.
GGACGGCCTGCCCGGGGTGCGACATCGCCGCGAAGGTGAGGAACGTGGCGATGACGATGAGGTTGTTCAGGATCGGAGCGAACATGGGCACGGCGAATCGCCGGTGCGCGTTCAGCAGCCCGGTGGCCACCGCGCCGATCCCGTAGAACACGATCTGGGGCATGAACCAGCGCAAGAAGAACGAGGCCAGGTCCTGGACAAGCTGCCGCTGGCCGGCCGGCACGCCCACGGTGTACAGGCGGATGATCCAGGGCGAGAGCACGATGCCGAGGACGCAGATGATGGACAGCGAGACGGCGGCGATGCCCAGCACCTTGCGGGCCACGTCCCACGCCGCTTCGCGCCCCCTGGACTGAAGCCATTCCACGAAGACCGGGACGAAGACCGACGACAGGATCCCTCCCAGCGCCAGCTCGTAGATGATGTTCGGTGTGATGTTGGCGATGTTGTAGGCGTCGGCCAGGCGCGTTTCGGCGATCCCCAGCGCATAGGCCATGGCCGACAGGCGCAGGAACCCAGTCACCCGGGAGAGCGCCGTGCCTACCGACATCACCGCGGTGTTTCGAACGAACGCGGCCGGTGAGTCCTCCGGGGGGAGGTCGACGCCTTCCGGCGTATCCGGCGTCACGAGGTTCGACGTGGCACGAACCTCCTGGCCCACACCAGCAGCGCCAGCAGCGCCGCACCGATCGTGATGAGCAGCGCGAACCGGTTGTAGGCGGTGGATCGGACGATCAGCTTGCCCGTGTTGATGACCCGCCCGGATGGCGAGGTCACCTCCACGTCGACGTCGAAGCGACCGCTCGTGTTCAGTTGAACGTCGAAGTTCACGATCTGTGTGGAATCGGCCTTCAGGACCAGGGATGACTGCGGCGACCCGCGGAGATGCGGCGAGACCAGCCGCACGGACACGCGCAGCGGCTCCCGATTGCCGTTCGTGACCCGGATGGGGATCCCGGTGCCGGAGCTCGAGGTGAGCGTGATGGGCTGGGTGGTGTCGGGGCGAACCTTCTCGAAGACCGATTCGACCTCCTCGCGCGCCGACGTGACGAAGGAGAGCCCGGTTGAGTCGTCCACCAGGAACTGCCCCGATTCCGCAAGCAGCAGCATGGTGTCGAGCCGATCAGGATCGCCGCTCTCCTCGTCGACGAGCATCGTGCGATAGGTCCCGATCAGCCTGCGGGTCTCCTTGATGACATCGACGTACGTGCGGGAAAACGTCACGGGGGAAGATGCGGCGAGCTTGCTTTCGGATGCCGGCGGGAAGGCCTCGGCCATTTCGGAGGCCGTGGACTTCCGGAGCCACGGCGCGCCCGCCACTCCCCGCACCAGCTGGCCGAAGAACGCGCCCGATGGGTCGAACTCCTCGGGGAACGTGACGACGATCCCGCGATCCACCCCGGGCTGTTCGAGCCAGATGGCCGCGAGCTCGCCCAGGACCGCCTGCGCGGCTCGAACGGGATCCTCCGTGACGAGCTCCGAACTCAGCATCGCTCCCACACTCGGATCGGAGACGAGCGCCGTCACCGGTCCCGAGGAGTTACGAAGGGACGTGATCGGCGGCGGGGCGAATCCGAGGGGCTGGCTCGCGGGCGGCACCGTCGTCGGATCGAGGATCAGCAGCCGGACTCCACGAGCGGCCAGGTGGTCCAGACTGGCGGGGTCGAGTGCCGAGCCCGGTGGTCGGAGGAGGCCGGGTTCGGGCGGGCGACCCAGGATCGTCTCCACGCTGTCCCTACCCCGCCGGAGCTGCGC
>JBOGVH010000315.1:0-1892 GCA_050695235.1 Actinomycetota bacterium | reverse complement strand
GCTGAGTCCAGCATCGGCTGACGGCTGGTGATCTGCCGGACGCCTTCACGGCACGGCCTCGCCGGCGAAGCTGAGCAACCAGTCGACCGGGGCTCCTCGCCCGCGACCGTTCGGGGCCCCTGGGTTGGGCAGGGGACGATTCCTCTTAGCCTGAATCCACTGCCGATCTGTTTGGACTCATGGGGTGAACACGCGAAAAGGTGCCTCTGACTTGGGAAGATGGCGGTTGTGAGACCAACCAACGACCCCAGTCAGGAGGCACCCTTTCGATGCCATCCTTCCACGCCTTGGACCGTACCGGAATCACCTTCGACGACGACCATGCGGTAGCGAACGCCGGCCTGCTGATGACGGCGACCTTGGCCGAACGCCTCGGACTGGAGGCCCTCGTGGACGAGATGGTGGACCTGGGCGATCGCCCCGCCGCCGCCCGTCCGGGGCGCAAGGTGATGACGCTGGTGGCCTCGATCGTGGCCGGCGGGGACACCATCGACGACGCCGATGTGCTTCGCTCGGGGGCGAGCGAACAGGTCCTTTCGCACCAGGTGATGGCTCCCTCCACCCTCGGCACGTTCCTGCGCTCGTTCACCTTCGGCCACGTCCGCCAGCTGGATCGGGTAGCCGAGGTCGCCCTCGCCAGGGCCTGGGCCGCCGGAGCAGGTCCGGGGGATGGACCGATGACGATGGACCTGGACTCCACGGTGTGCGAGGTCCACGGCCACCACAAGCAAGGCGCCGCCTACGGCCACACCCGAGTGCTCGGCCTACACCCGCTGCTCGCCACCCGGGCCGACACGGGAGAGGTACTGCACGTGCGCCAGCGCAAGGGATCGGCCAACACCGCCCGGGGAGCCGTGCGGTTCGCCTCCGAGCTCGTGGCCCGGGTCCGCCGGGCCGGGGCCACGGGAGCGCTCACCGTGCGGGCCGACTCGGGGTTCTGGTCGGACCGGATGATCGGGACCTGCAAGCGCCTTCAGGTGGCCTTCTCCCTCACCGTCCGCCAGATCCCGCAGGTCAAGGAGGCCATCGCGGCCATCGCCGAGCGGGACTGGACGACGATCGACTACACCGAAGGCGGCGTGGCCCAGGTCGCGGAGACGACCTACAGGGGGGACCGGCTGATCGTGCGGCGGACCCGCCTGATCGGTCCCCAGGCCGAGCTGTGGCCGGAGTGGCGCCATCACGCGTTCGTCACCGACCGGAGCGGGGACGCCTTGGCGCTCGATGCCGATCACCGCCGCCATGCCGTGATCGAGCTCGCCATCCGCGACCTGAAGGAAGGAGCGGGACTGAACCACTGCCCCTCGGGGCGGTTCTTCGCCAACGCCGCTTGGCTCGTGCTCGCTGCTCTGGCCCACAACCTCCTTCGGTGGACGGCCTCCCTCGGCCTCGGGATCGACGGTCCGGTCGTGGCAAAGACTCTCCGCCGGAGGTTCATCGCCGTTCCGGGGCGGCTCACCCGTTCGGCGCGACGGCTCCGGTTGCACCTGCCGACGGCCTGGCCGTGGGCGGAGGCGTTCCTCGACGCCGTTCGCCGGCTGCGCTCACTGCCGCTTCTCGCCTGACTCCCGACTCCCTTTTCTGAACGACACCATGCGGTTGGTTCCGCACCTCCTCGTTCCCCGCCCAGCGGGTTCGGAGCCGAGCGGCTCCGCCATCGACGCGAACCAGAGAACGACGCCGACGTTACCGGTCGATGCAGAGTCACTTTGCGACGCCGCCCTTGGCCCTACGGGGAACAGCGGCTTCAAACGGTGGATTCAGGCTTAGGGAGGTTCTGCGAAGTAGCCGCGGGGGCCCCGGCAATCGTCCACTGGACGGCATCCCGTCGGCAAGCCGGCACAACGGTGGAATCACGAACCTGCTGGTCAGGGCGGCGAACCGAATAATTG
>JBOGVH010000314.1:0-2111 GCA_050695235.1 Actinomycetota bacterium | reverse complement strand
CCTTCGGCCGGTTGACCAACGCGCGGGCCAGGGCCACCCGCTGCTGCTGGCCCCCGGACATCTGGCCAGGCTTGCGGCGGTCGAAGCCAACCAGGTCCACGAGCTCGAGCGATTCCCTCACCCGACGCTCGATCTCGGACCTGTCCACCTTCCTGCGGCGAAGGCCGAAGGCGACGTTCTCGAACACGTTGAAGTGGGGGAACAGGGCGTAGGACTGGAACACCGTGTTGACGTCGCGCCGGTAGGGCGGCAGGTCCGTGACGTCGCGGCCGCCCAGGTAGATCGTTCCCCGGGTGGGGTCGTCGAAGCCGCCGATCATCCGAAGCGTCGTGGTCTTCCCGCACCCCGACGGCCCGAGCATGCTGAAGAACTCGCCCTCCTCGATATCGAGGGAGAGGTCGTCCACCGCGATCGTGTCGCCAAAGGCCTTGGTGACGCGATCGAGGCGAATGTCGACCTCGGGCATCCCGCTCCCTTCTCGCAGTCGCCCCGGGGCGCGATTATGCCCCAGGAGGCCCGCCATTATCACCCCAAGCAGCCTCGGCGCGCCCCCCGGGCCGACCTAGGGGCGCTCCGGCCGGGCCGGTCCCCCCGACCTTCGGAGGGCCATCCCGGACAGGACCTCGAGCACGACCCGATGGGCCAGCAGGGCCGTGATCCCGGCGGGGTCGAACGGCGGCGAGACCTCGACCACCTCGATGCCTGCCAGGGGGACGGAGGAGGCGATCCGTCGCACGGCCCGGAGGAGCTCGCGGGCATGGAGGCCGCCGGGCTCGGGCGTTCCGGTCCCCGGAGCGAACGCCGGGTCGCAGACGTCGATGTCCACAGACAGGAATACGTGCGGCAGGCCTTCCAGGTGCTGCAGGAGCTCGTCCGCGACCGACTCGATGCCACGAGCGTGGATGTCGTCCATCAGGAACCACCGGAAGCCCTGCGAGCGGGCCCATTCGAAATCCGATGGGGGCGGCCAGTACCCTCGGAGCCCGGCCTGCACCACGTTCTCGCCACGGAGCGATCCCTCCTCGACGAGCAAGCGCAGTGGGGTCCCATGGCTCAGCCGGGGCTCCTCGTAGGCGTCGTCGGCGTGCGCGTCGAAATGGATGAGCCCCACTGGCTCGGGGTGCAACCGTTCGGCCACCGCGCCGACGTCGGGATGGGCGATGGAGTGATCGCCCCCCAGGACGATCGGCACCACCCCGGCGCCGACGATCGCCGCGACCGACTCTCGGATGGCCCGATGGCTGAGTTCGGGGTACCCCGGGACGACCTCGACGTCGCCGTGGTCCACCACCGTCAGGATCTCGAAGGGGTCCACCCCGACGTCCATGTTCGGCCGCGAGGTTCCCCACAGGTAGTCGGCGTTCCTGATGGCCTGGGGCCCCAACCTGGCCCCGGGGCGGTTCGTGACCAGCTCGTCGGTCGGGGCTCCGAGGATCGCAACGTCGGCCCCGGCCAGCTCCTCGGCCTCCAGGACCAATGGCAGCTGCGCGAACGTCCCTCCCCGGCCGTAGGGCGGTTCCCCCGGCCGGTGGACCCGGGTCACGAATCCCCCTCTACCCGCGCCGTTCGGCCTCGGGGGCCTTGGTCCCCCGGACCGTCCGGGCAGCCGCGTGCCGGCTGGCCCTGCGTGCCGCCCACCCGTTCCGCCGTGGCTGGCGTTGGGGGTCGCTTCCCCTCGGGGCTCGGTCGCGGATCAACCTGGGCAACACCGCGGCGGCCGTGACGGCCACGATCACGATCCCGCCGACGACCAACCGTCCGTTGATGAAGGCCACCGCCAGCGCGCATATCGAGATGAGCGCACTCCACACGTACATGAGCAGGACCGCCTCGCGGTGGGAATGCCCGATGTCGAGCAGTCGGTGGTGGATGTGCTGTTTGTCGGCGTGGGTGATGCCGAGCCCCTTCCGCATGCGCCGGATGATCGCGAGCAACACGTCGAGGAACGGGACGGCCAGCACCAGCAGCGGGACGGCGATGGGGATTGCCAGCGCGGCGAAATCCCCTCGGCTCGGCCCATTCGCATTTCGGCCCACGCCGGAGATGGTGGCCACCCCCAGCATCAGCCCGAGCAGCATCGCCCCCGAGTCCCCCATGAAGATCTTGGCCGG
>JBOGVH010000313.1:0-1775 GCA_050695235.1 Actinomycetota bacterium | reverse complement strand
GTCGTGGCCCGGGTCCGGGCCGTCCTCCGCCGGGCCGGCGTGAAGGTCACGCCGCCGCATTCGGACGTGCTTGCCTTCGGGGACCTCACGATCGACGGGCCGCGCCGGCAGGTCGACAAGAGCGGTGCGCTTGTCCGGCTGACCCGCAAGGAGTTCGATCTTCTGTACTTCCTGGCATCCCAGCCGGGGACGACCTTTTCGCGCTCCCAGCTCCTCGAGGAAGTCTGGGACTTCGCGTGGGACGGCGACACCGCCACCATCACGGTCCACATCCGGAGGCTGCGGGAAAAGCTCGAGGACGTCCCGTCGAACCCCGCGCATCTCGTGACGGTGTGGGGAGTCGGGTACCGGTTCGAGCCATGACGAGCTGGCGCGCCCTCGCGTTGATCGCCGTCGTCGCGGCCGCCGGTGCGTTCGGCACGATCGCCGTGGGCGCGGCGATCGGGATGGACGGCCAGGAGCTCCTGGATCTGGCGGCCTACCTCGCCCCAGCTCTCGTGGTCACCGTCATTGCCACGGCCATCGCGGGACCGCTCCTGTCGCGCGCGTCGATGCGCCAGCGGTTCGGGACGGTGGCGCTCGTGGGCACGGTAGTCGCCATGGCCAACCTGTTCGTGCTGGCCGAGACCATGTTCGTGTCAGGCCACGACGCCACGCTGGTGGGGGTGCTGCTCGTGTACTCGATCGGCGCGGGTGTCGGGTCCGCCCTCGCCGTGGCCCGAACGTCCGTGTCGGCCTTGGACCGGCTGGCGTCGACCGCCCGCGCGCTGGGCGAGGGCGATCTCGAGGTCCGGGTCGGGGACCTAAGGGCCGGTCCCGAGCTGGACACGCTCGCCCGAACGCTGAACGAGATGGCCGACCGGCTGAAGCAGGCCCAGGAGCGAGAGCGACAGGTGGAGACCACCCGCCGCGACCTCATCACCGCGGTATCGCACGACCTGCGCACGCCGCTCGCCAGTCTCCGAGCCATGGTCGAGGCCATCGATGAGGGCGTGGTCGACGACCCGCCAAGCCTCCACCGATACGCGGTGGAGATGCGGCGATCGGTCGACCAACTCGTGGGGATGGTCGACGACCTCTTCGAGCTGGCTCAGATCGACGCCGGAGCCATCGAGGTCCAGACGCGGCGGGCGAGGTTGGACGACGTCGTGCGATCGGCCATTGCGGTCGTCGAGCCTCAGGCGCAGGAGAAGGGCCTGGCCCTGGTCACGGATCTGAACGGTACCGAGAACGCGTCGTGCTCGCCCCGCATGGCTCGTGTGCTGCAGAACCTGTTGGTGAACGCGATCCGACACACACCGGCCGATGGCACCGTGCGGGTCGACGCGAGGATGTTGCCTCTCGGCATCGAGGTGGCCGTCCTGGACACCGGCGAGGGGATCTCGCCCGAGGACCTCGAAAGGGTGTTCGACCCCTTCTTCCGGACAGACACGGCCCGGTCGGGCGGAGGGGCCGGCTTGGGCCTCACGCTGGCCAAGCGGATCGTGGAGACCCTCGGCGGGCGCATCGAGGCGGAAAGCGAACCGGCCCACGGATCCCGCTTCTCGGTGCTTCTTCCCGGCTAGACGCGGTCGCCTCGGCGTGGCGGCCCAGTGCTCCTAGGTCCCCCGGCCTCCCCCGGGCGCCAGGCCTGATGGCCGTCGGCAGTCCCCCTCGCTGGGCCGGAAATGGCCGGAAAGCGGTACTCGGGCGGCAGCCCGCTCGCCGATACTCGGCTGCATGGACATCTCTCGGAGGTTCCGCACACCCCGCCACCTGGTCACGTTCTTGGGTGC
>JBOGVH010000312.1:0-3266 GCA_050695235.1 Actinomycetota bacterium | reverse complement strand
TCATAGAGCCCCGCCCACGTGCGGGCTATCCCCGCTCGCTCGAGCGGCGGGAAGACCCGGATCGCGGTGGGGACCAGCTCGCTCGCCACCAATGCCTCGTCAACCGTCGTGTCGAAGGACGCTCGCTCGTTGGGGCTGCCCATCCCCATCAGGACACCGGGACCCTCGCGATGGAAGTAGAAGCTGGTGTCGGCGTCGACCACCAGCGTCTTGCGGTCGGGCGCTCCCGGGAAGGGCCCCGTCACCACGACGTTGCGGGGCACCGGCTCCAAGGGCAGCACCACCCCACATGTCTTCGCCAGAAGGCCGGCCCACGGCCCCGCCGCGTTCACGACGACGCCGGTCCGGACACCACCCTCGCTGGTCTCGACCCCGGTGACCCGCGCTCCATCCGTGAGGATGGCGCGCACTTCGACGCCGGTCCGTAGCTCGGCGCCGGCACCTCGCGCGATCGTGGCATACCCGGCCGTCAGCCCCGAGGGATCGGCGATCCCGTCGTCCGGGCAGAACGTCGCGCCGATCATCCCGTCCAGGCCGAGGCCGGGAGCGAGCGCGCCCGCCTCCTCCGGCTGAAGCAGCCGGGCGTCGACGCCGAGCCCGCGTTGGACCTCGGCTGCAGCTACGAACGACCGCCACGATGTCTCGCTCCGGACGAGAAACAGATAGCCGTCCTGGTGGACGTCGAGCGGGACGCCGTGCGTCTCTCGGAACGACAGGATCATCGGGACGCTCGCCAGCGAGAGCCGGATGTTGACCTCGCTGGAGAACTGGTGGCGGAAGCCGCCGGCACAGGCCCCGGTGGAGCCCGTTCCCAGGGCGTCCTCCCGCTCCAGCATGAGCACCCGACCGGCCCCAGCGGCGGCCAGGTGGTAAGCGGCGCTGGCCCCGACCACGCCCCCGCCCACCACCACCACGTCCGCGGTCTCGGTCATACGCCCAGCCGGTCCACGGCGGCCCGGGCCACCACGAGGTCCTCGAAGGCCACGCCGACGGACTTGAACACCGTGACGTCCTCGGGGCTTCGACGAACCGCCACGCCGTGCACCACTTCCGAGAGGTCGGCGACCACATGGTTCGGTCCGATGGATCCCGCCCCGAGCGGGATCAGGAGATCACCGGCCTCGGCCAGGGCCACCTCCCTGGTCTCGACCACCACCCGGGCGCGCCCAATCGCATCGTCGTCGAGCTCGCGCGTCTGGGGCGTGTAGGCACCGACCGCGTTCACGTGGGACCCCGCGGACAGGAGCGATCCTTCGAACACCGGCGTGGGACTCGTCGTACAGGTGCACACGATGTCGGCGGCCCCGACCGCGTCCGGCCCGGCAACCTCCGCTGTCACGCCCATCTCCCGAGCCGAGCCGGCCAGCGCCTCCGCCCGGCCCGCCGTCCTCGACACGAAGGTCACCGTCTCGACCGAGCGAACCGCGAGCATCGCTTCCAGATGCGACCTGGCTTGTGTCCCGGCGCCGAAGATCACCAGCCGTGCCGCGTCCTCGCGCGCCAGGTACCGCGTGGCCAGGCCGGAGATCGCACCGGTGCGAAGGGCCGTGAGGGCCGCGCCGTCGATGGCCGCTTCTGGCTCCTGGGTCCCAACCGAGAACAGGACGTACAGTCCCTGGATGAGCGGGCGCCCCATCTCAGGGTTGCCCGAGGTGATCGTGAGGAGCTTGACCCCCGTCCCCTGTGGCCCGGTGGCCGGCATCGCCACGAGCGAGCCCGCCTCCGTTTCCATGTGGGTTCGGAGTGGTGCAGCCGCGAGCGCACCCGAGCCGAACGCCGTCTCGAGGGCATCGACCGCGGCCTCCATGGGGAGCAATCTCCCCAGTCGGTCGGCGTCGATGAAAGGGAACCCGCTCACAGTTCCCCCAGGTACGCCTCCCGCATCAGAGGGTTGTTCAGCAGGTTCTGCGCGGTGTCGGCCAGCACGACCTGGCCGGTCTGCAACACGTAGCCGCGGTCGGCGATCGACAGGGCCATGTTCGCGTTCTGCTCCACGACGAAGACGGTCTTCCCTAGCTCGCGGATCTTCTTGATGATCTCGAACACCTGCTCGACGAGGATCGGCGCGAGGCCCATCGAGGGCTCGTCCATCAGCAGGACCTTCGGGTCGGCCATCAGGGCGCGGCCCATCGCGACCATCTGCTGCTCTCCTCCAGAGAGGGTGCCGGCTTTCTGCTTGAGCCGTTCGCGGATCCGAGGGAAGGTCTCGAGGACGACGCCGCGGATCTCCTCGACCCCTTTCCGGTCTTTCCGAAGGTACGCGCCGAGCTGGAGGTTCTCGTCCACGGTCATGTCCGCGAACAGGCGGCGGTTCTCCGGGACCATCGACACACCCCGCTTCACGACCTCGGTCGTGGACAACCCGGACACGACCTCGTCGTCCAGCACCACTTGACCCTCGGACGGCGTCACGTACCCGAGGATGGTCTTCAACGTGGTCGTCTTGCCGCTGGCGTTGCCTCCGAGCAAGCAGACCATCTCCCCGCGGTAGATCTCCATATCGACGTCGCGAAGCACGGCGACGAGGCCGTAGTGGGTACTGACGTTCCTGAGCTCCAGGAGGGGCGCGCGGCCATTCTCACTCATGCTGACGCCTTCCTCCCGAGGTACGCCTCGATCACCCGCTCGTCGTGGGCGACCTCCTCATACGTGCCCTGGGCGATCTTCTTCCCGTAGTCCAGGGCGATCACGCGGTCGGAGACGCCCTTGACGACGCGCATGTCGTGCTCGATCACCAGGATGGTCAAGCCGCGGTCCTTCCGCAGGCGCCAGATCTGGTCGGTGAGCTCCTGCGTCTCGGTGGGGTTCATCCCAGCCGTCGGCTCGTCCAGGAGCAGGAGCTTGGGCTCTGTGGCCAAGGCCCTCGCGATCTCCAGGCGCCGCCGGTTCGCGTACGAGAGGGTGAAGGCCGGCTGCTCGTGCCGATAGCCGGAGAGGCGCCGACCGAAGAAGGAAAGGGCCTCCCGGGCCTTCCCACGGACTCGCTCCTCCTCGTTCCGTTGGCTGGGCAGCCGCAGGACCGCGCCCAACACCCCGGACCGCGAGCGGGAGTGCTGGCCGACCATGGCGTTCTCCAGCACCGTCATGTTCGGGAACAGGTGGACGGTCTGGAACGTCCGGGAGATGCCGAGACGGGTGATCTGCGAGGGCTTCAGCCCCACGATGCTCTGCCCCTCGAACCACACGTCGCCGCCGTCGGGACCGTACAGCCCGGTGATCGTGTTGAACAGCGTGCTCTTGCCCGCGCCGTTCGGCCCGATCACGGA
>JBOGVH010000311.1:0-1552 GCA_050695235.1 Actinomycetota bacterium | reverse complement strand
GGTTCGACTCATCGCGGAGCTTCGGATAGGCGCGGAGCGCCGCGAGGAACGTCTCCTGGAAGCAGTCGTCGGCGTTCCCGGGTCCGACCGAGGCGAGCAGGAACCGGTACACCGGGACCCGGTGTTCCTCCAGGAACGTGGCGAACGGCGGCAGGGACATCGTCTCGTTGAACGTCCCGAGCCTCCCGCGGCGTGAGACGGCCTTCACACCGGGGGCCAGGGATACGAGCGTTCCGACCCGGGCTCCGGGAACTGCGCCGCCCGGATCAGCCGGTTCAGCCGGCCCTGCATGGCCTCCAGCTCCCGGCCCGAGAGAAGCCGCCCGAGCTCCTCGCGGTCCGGCCCCCCCTCGAGCGTCGCCGCCAGGCTTCGCAGGTCCTCGCGCATGGACTGCGGGACGTCCTCCCCGGCGAAGTCCCAGATCACCGTGCGGAGCTTCGGGGCCTCGTGGAAGCACACGCCGTGGTCGATGACGAAGACCTCGCCGTCGGTCCCGAGCAGGCAGTGGCCGGACTTCCGATCCGCGTTGTTGACCACCGCGTCGAACAGGGCGACGCTCCGGAACTCGTCGGGGATCCGCTCGGCCAGCGTGAAGTAATGCTCGTTCGGGTCGAACTCCACGAACAGCTGGACCGACCCCGGGCCCTCTGGCCCCCGGCGAAGGACGGTGGGGGGAACCCTGGGCCACCCCAGGGACCGTGCCACCACGTAGGCGGCCACCTCTCGGCGGCACAGGGTCCCCGGGGGAAAGTCCCAGAGCGGGGCCTCCCCGTCCCGTGGCTTGTACACCGCGAGCGCCTCCTCGCCTCCACCTCGCACCTTCGCCAGGTAGGTGGAGTTGGATGCACGCGGGAGGGGCCCCACGATCGACAGGTCGCCCTCCCCGAGGAGGGTGAGCACCGCGCCGTCCGACGGCGTCAGCGTCGGGCTGGACCCCGGTGGCCGTTCATCGCGGGGCACGTGTGGCCCTCCGGGTCGATGGGGTTGCCGCAGAACTCGCAGCGGGGCCGGCCGGCGGCGGCCACGGCGGCCCCTTGCCGCGAGAGCGCGAGCATCTGCTCTCGCGTGGCCCACATCCGGATGCGGTCGGGCTCGGGGAGGTCGGGCAACACGCCCTCGGTCTCCACCGCCCCCTCGTCGCCCTCCTCGTCCTCGTCTTCGGGGACCAGCTCCTCGAGCTCCAGCACCATACGGTCGCGCTCCTCCTCGTAGCCGATGGACAGCCGGCCCACCCGCCACACGGGCTCGAGCGGTTCCTCGAGTTCGAGCTCCTCCTCCGACGGGCCTTCCCCGGTCTCCTTTCCCACCCGCGACAGGATGTCGAGGATGGAGGCCGACAGCAGCTCCACCTGTTGCTTCTCCAGGATCAAGGTGACGAGCTCGGTGCCGGTTCGGGCCTGGAGGTAGAAGGTGCGCTCACCCGGCTCCCCGACGGCGCCCGCGGTGATGCGGTCGACACGCTCGAGGTCCATCCATCTATCCTCGCACCTTCGCGCGCGCCCTCCCACGCGAGCGGCGGGGCGCGAGAACGGAGAGATCTCCGGTATCGTTC
>JBOGVH010000310.1:0-2446 GCA_050695235.1 Actinomycetota bacterium | reverse complement strand
GCTTGGGCCCGAACGCCCTGTTCTCGGTCCCCGTGGACCATCCCGAGGTACTGGTCGGCTTGCTCATCGGCGGCGCCGTGCCGTTCCTGTTCGCGTCGCTCCTCATCCGGGCCGTGGGCCGGGCCGCGTCGCAGGTGGTCGTGGAGGTCCGCAACCAGTTCCGGGAGCATCCCGGGATCATGGATTTCAAGGAGAAGCCGGACTACGCGCGGGTGGTCGACATCTGCACGAAGACTTCCCTCCGGGAGCTCTTGACCCCCGGGCTGCTGGCCGTGCTCTCGCCGATCGCCGTGGGGTTCGCGCTGAACGCCGAGGCGCTCGGGGCCTTCCTTGCGGGCTCCATCGTCACCGGGCAGCTCCTCGCGGTCATGCTGTCGAACGCCGGCGGCGCGTGGGACAACGCGAAGAAGCTGGTTGAGGGGGGGCTGTACGGCGGCAAGGGCAGCGAGCCCCACAAGGCCACCGTGATCGGCGACACCGTCGGTGACCCGTTCAAGGACACGGCGGGTCCCGCCCTGAACCCGTTGATCAAGGTGATGAACCTGGTGTCGCTCCTCATCGCCTCCCTCGTCGTCGAGTACGCGGCGCCGGGTAAGCGCGGGTGGGGAATCGCCATCGCGGTGGGCTGCGCGATCGTGCTCGGCGCGATGATCTGGTACTCGAAGTCCCGAAAGGGCGAGGTCCTCGTGCCCGCCGATGAGGCGCCCACCAGGCAGGGCGCCACGGTCTCCTAGCCGGCCCGGCCCGGGAACTTGCGGTCGCCCTCGCCAGCCTCTTCGATATCGCGGATGAGCGTCCTGGATCCCTTCCGGCGGTTCCTCCACCGCATGGCCGAGTCCGACGAGCAGCGCCTGGGCGAGGAGATCCAGGAGTGGGCGGCCACGGTTCCCGGTACCGCCCGGATCAAGGACGCGCCGATGCGAAGCAGGATCAAGGTGGCGGGCGTGGTGAAGCGGATCACCGTGCGGCCGCTGGAGGGATTCGAGTCCCTGGAGGCCCTCATCTCGGACGGGACCGGGGAGTTGTCGGTCCTGTGGATGGGGCGGCGATCGATCCCCGGGCTCACGCTGGGGACCCGGATCGTCGTCGAGGGGGTCGTGGCCGTAAAGCGCGGAGGGTTGAAGATGGTCAACCCGACCTTCGAGTTCGCGGCCTAGGCCTGGCCCTCTCCTCCGGCCTCGCCCATGATCGCCGACCGGAGCGTGACCTCCGCCTCGTTCGAGGCCAGGGCAAGGATCTCGTCGCCGGGCGTGATCACCGTCTCGGGCTGCGGGATGACCACGTGGCCGTCCCGCAGGACCGCGACGAGGGCGGAGTCGGTGGGCAGCCGAAGCTCGTAGAGGGGCCTCCCCGCATTCGGCGAGGCATCCGGGACGGTGAGCTCCAAGAGTCCCACGCGGCCGCCCTCCAGCCGCAGCAGGCGAACCAGGTCTCCGACGGTCACCGCCTCCTCAACCAGGGCCGTGAGGAGGTGGGGCACGGAAACGGCCACGTCCACGCCCCATTGCTCGGTGAACATCCATTCGTTGCGGGGGTGGTTCACGCGAGCCAGCACCCGGGGGACGGCGTACTCCTGCTTGGCCAGGAGCGAGGTCACGAGGTTGTCCTCGTCGTCGCCGGTCGCCGCGACGACCACGTCGGCCGTCTTCAACTCGGCCTTCTCCAGCACCCAGGGCTCGCAGGCGTCGCCCAGCAAGAACCCGACCTCCGGGGCCCAATTCTTGGCCACCTCGAGGGTTGCGGGGTCCTGCTCGATCAGCAGCACCTCGTGGCCCCGGGCGGCCAGGTCGGAGCCCAGGTAGCGCCCCACGGCCCCCGCCCCGGAGATCACCACGCGCATCGCTAGTGCTCCGATACGGGGGCGAGCATCTCGTCGAGCAGGTCCATGGCGTCCTTGTGCAGGATGAGGTGGACGACGTCGCCTTCCTGGAAGGAGCTCGATGCGACGGGGATGAATCCGTGCCCGCCCCGGTCCACACCGGCCACGAGGATCTTCCCTTCCACGTTCAGCGCGCGGACGGGCCTGCCGACCAGATGCGGCGCGATCTCCAGCCGCATCCTGAACAGGTCCCCGCCGGCCAGGCTCTCCTTGATCTCCTCGCGTTCGTGGGACAGCATCAGGAGGATCTGCTTCACCCCCCAGGTGGTGGTGGCCACGGTGGGGATGTTCAGTCGCTCGTAGATCTCGGCTCGCCGAGGGTCGTAGATACGGGCGATGACCTTCGGCACGTGGAAATACTCGCGGGCCACCCGGGCGGAGACGATGTTGGAGTTGTCGCCGTTGGTGACGGACACGAAGGCGTCGGCCTCCTTGATCCCGGCCTCGTCCAGGAGATCCCGGTCGAATCCCAGGCCGACCATGGTCCGCGCCTCGAACCCCGGGGGGAGCCGATCGAAGGCCGAGCCCCGCTTGTCGATGATGGTGACCTCGTGCCCGGCCTTCCCG
>JBOGVH010000309.1:0-4389 GCA_050695235.1 Actinomycetota bacterium | reverse complement strand
GAACAGGCCGGCGATCAGATGGAGCAGACCGCAAAGCAGACCGCCAAGCAGACCGGCACCACGGCCTGACGGGCCGTCCAGCGACGGCGAGCCCCCGGGAAGCGCACATGCATCCCGGGGGTTTCGTCTGTCTCAGCAGTTCGGGTCGACCCACTGCGGCCGCGGCCCGATCGGCACCCCGGCCCGGGTGGCCATCCGCTTCAGATTGCGTCGGAAGATCCGCATGTACCCGTGCTGCCAGTCGCTGTGGGTCAGGCAGCGCCAGGACGGATACAGCTCGTGGTGGTACGGACTCATGAGAGTCTCCGCGTGCCCGATCACGTTTCGGACCTCGATGCCGAATCTCGCCACCAGCCACAGCGTCAACTCCAGCGCGGCGCGGAGCTGGGGCCTGCGGTGCAGGATCTGCGCCTCACTCGTCCCCACCATCTCGATGCCGATGGCCGTCCAGTTCATCCCGATGGCGTGCCGGCATCGGATCGCCATGTTGACCAGCTGGTAAATGGTGCCGTCCGTGTCGACGATGAAATGCGTGCAGACGCCGGGCATCTCGCCCAGATGCCGGCTGTTCGCCGCGAAGGTGTTCCAAGCACTGGAGAACGACGGACCGTCCGTGTAGTGCTCCACCACGACGTGCGGGTTGGTGAGTTCCCAGGTCCGCTCACCGTAGTGCCGTTCCGAGTAGGCCGCCATCTGCTGCTTGCGCTTCGCGCCGAACGGGATCTTCTTCCACACGATCGGAGGCTGCAGCGAAGACGGGTCGACGAGCTGGGCGGCACGCTTCCCACCGGAACCCACCGCATCTGCCCGCGGGGCAAGGAGCGCGGTGCATGCCATGAGCCCCAGCGTCGCTCTGATCCCTCGCGTCACTCGGCGATCGTACCTAGACTCAGCCGGGATGTTTGCCACCGCGGGATCCTTCTCTATGCTGGCCGGGTCCGTGGTCCAGGGTCCGCCGGGGCGTGATCGGAGGAGCCTGCCCCGAGGGGGTGCCGTGCGAAGGAAGTCGATCGGACCTCGTCCCGGTCGCGTTGCCGCGATCGCGATGCTCACGCTGTTCGCGGGACTCGTTCCGTCACGCGCCGGGGCCCAAGAGGGCGCGGGACAGTTCTGGGTTCGGTGCCCCTTCTCACATGCAGCCATGGACGATCCGATCCTCTTCCCTGGCCAGCCCGGGGCCTCGCACATACACGACTTCTTCGGCAACGAGACGACGAACGCCAACTCGACGCAGGCGTCGATGCTCGCCGGGGATACGAACTGCCGGATCCCCAGCGACACCGCCGGATACTGGTCTCCCAGGGCGTCCCTCGGCGGCGAGACCGTCAAGCCGAGGGTGATGCGCATCTACTACTTGGGAGTGAGAGACGTCGCGGTCGAGACCATCCCCCAGGGCTTGAAGTACGTCGGTGGCAACATGGATGCCCTGTCGGCAGCGGACAACCCGCACGTGTCCTGGAACTGCGGAGCGAACCTCTCCGTGAAGACTCCAAGGATGGACGCACCGTACGACTGCCGACCGTGGGCGCAATACCGGTTCGTCGATGGAGTCGTGGGCATCGTCGATATGCCGAACTGCTGGAACGGGGTTGGGCTCGAACCTTCCGACGTCGTCTACCCGGTCGCCGGGAGCTGTCCGCCGGGCTTCAACCACGTCCTGGCCAGGGTCAGCCAGCGGATCCACTTCGGGGTCATGAACCCGCTGAACCCGGACGGGACCGTCCGTCTCACGCTCTCGAGCGGCCCCTACTACACGCTGCACGCAGACTTCTGGAACACCTGGCAGCAGCGGAGGCTGGACCAGCTCGTGGCGGACTGCCTGGTGGCCCACGTGGGGTGCGGATCGGTGACGCCGGCTCCCAAACCCGCATGGACCCAGGAGTTCGGGACCCTCCGCTACGACCTGGCCCTGGGGCTGGCCCAGGCAGCCGATCGCGTGTTCGTCGTTGGGTCGACCAATCTGGCGCTCCCCGGTGAGGATTTCCGAGCTCGGACCGACGCCTTCGTCCGGGCGTACGGCTCGAAAGGCGGCGAGCTGTGGACCGACGAGTTCGGCACGTCCGGGATCGACCAGGCGACTGCCGTCGCCGCGACCGCGAGCACCATCTTCGTGGCCGGCTCGACCGATCGAGCTCTCCACGGACAGAAGCACCGAGCCGGTTTCGACGCATTCGTCCGGGCATACGGTCTCGGGGGCAACGTGCTGTGGACACGCGAGTTCGGCTCGACCGGAGACGACCGGGCTCTTGCCCTGGCCGTGAACGGGGGAGGCGTGTACGTCGCCGGCACCACCGACGGCAGGCTGGGCCAAGCCCGTCGGGGAGGCGTGGATGGGTTCGTTCGCAAGTACAGCCACGCGGGCGCCGAGCTGTGGACGAAGCAGGTGGGGACCGCGCTCACCGACGACGTCCGCGCCGTCGCCGTGGACTTCCTCGGCGTGTACGTCGCCGGCTCCACCGACGGCGCGTTCGAGTCCACGAATAACGGCGGATTCGACGGGTTCGTACAGGCGTACCGGTCGAACGGATCCACATGGTGGGTGTCGGAGTTCGGTACAAGCGGCACCGACGAGATCTCGGCCATCGCGGCCGGGCGATCGGCGATCTACGTGGGGGGGTCAACGGACGGGTCGTTCCCCGATCAGGTAGCGCAGGGAGGGATCGACGGGTTCGTCCGGCGGCTCGACCACCACGGCAACGAGGTATGGACGCGGCAGTTCGGCTCGCCAGCGATCGACGACGTCAATGGCGTGAGCGCGACGGCCGCCGGGATCTTCGTCGCCGGCTCCACCGACGGGGCGTTGCCCGACCATACCTCGGTCGGCGAGACCGACGCGTTCCTAGCGAAATACAACGCGCGTGGCGCGCAGCTCTGGACGACCCAGTTCGGGACCAACGACTTCGACGCCGGTTCGGCGCTCACCGCGAACGCGGAAGCGGCCTACGTGGCCGGCGAGACCCACGGGGCGTTCGAGGGGGAGGTCAACAGGGGCGACCGCGACGCCTTCGTGACGAAGATCGGCTTCGCCTGACCGGGGGCCGGTCCCACCACGCCGATGCTCCCGACTACGCCGCCTCCACCTTCCCGATCCACACGGCCCCCTGGTCGTCGAACGCCCTGGTCTCCGAGCCAACGGCGATGAGCTTCTTCCCCAACACGATGAGGCCGTTGATCCGCTGCCGGCCCTGACCCCCCAGGGGTGACGATGCCACGGGACCCTGTCGAGTCCAGCTCGTCCCGTCGGGGGAGAGCCAGATCGCTCCGTTGGAATCGCCTGCGGCGGTCTCGGAGTATCCGGCGGCGATGATCGTCTTGCCGAAGATGGACAGCGACGACATCCGCTGCGCTCCGCGTCCGCCGAACGTCGCCTCCACGTGAGGAACCCTGGTCCAGATCCGGCCGTCGGTCGAGGTCCACACGGCTGCGTCGACATCGCCGCCTGAATCGTCGATCCCCACCGCCACCAGGCCCGGCCCGGCGTCGAGCACGGCGTTGATCTGCTGGTCTCCCGGGCCGCCGAGCGCGTCCTGGTCGACCCTGGACCATCCCCCACCCGACTCCACCCAGATGGCCGCATCGCGATCCCCCGCATCGGTGGTCAGGAAGCCCACCGTGAACACCTCCGTCCCAAGCGCCGCGGCGTCGAACATCTCCTCGTGATCGGGGCCTCCGAATGAGGGTGTGGTCAGGCTGGTCCAGTCCGTCCCGTTACCAGACTTCCACACCCTCGCGTCGATGCTCTCGTCCGTGACCACGTGACCCACGGCCACGAGACCCTCGGGCCCGGGAACGACTCTGTGCATCAGCTGGTTGCCGATATCGTGCAGCCCGCTCGTCGGGGAGTCGACCCGCTGCCACGTCGAGCCGTCGTCCGAGGAGGTCCATGCAGGGGCGTCCGTATCTCCGCCGCTGACCTCCGACCCCACCGCGACGACCAGCCCATCGAGCACAGCGACCCCCTCCATCCGCTCCTCGCCGCTGTACTCGAACGCATCGCCTCGGACCCGTTCCCACCGGGTCGCGTTCGAAGAGGTCCACACCGCCGCGTCATCGGTCCCTCCCGATTCGTCGTGACCGACGGCAACCAGCGTTCCATCCACCCTCGCCACCGCCGAGATGGCCTGGTTCCGGGCGCCGCCCAGTACATTGCGGACGTCCGGGACAGGGGTCCACGAGAGTTTCGGGAGCGCCACCGGCGCCGATGGGGATCCCTCCGGGCCGCTGGCTCCGCCGCCCTCGGGAGAATTGCGAAGGAGCAGGGCCGCCACCGTCAGCACGGCGATGCCGGCGACGACGGCGCCCGAGACGACCGTGACCCGTCGTCGGCGGGCGAGTCTCGCGCGCGACCACGCTCTCGGCCGCGCTTCCGCAGTTCGCGGGGGCGGAGCC
>JBOGVH010000308.1:0-5481 GCA_050695235.1 Actinomycetota bacterium | reverse complement strand
CGCGGCCGCCGAGGCGGGCGGCCTGTCCGGACCGCCCCTGCACCAACGGGTGATTGAAGTAGTGAAGTTCGTCACTTCTGAGTCCCACCTGCCGGTCGTCGGGGTCGGCGGGATCGATCCCTCCAATACGGGGACGGTCCTTGCGACGGGGGCCGCCGGCGTCGCGGTCGTCTCCGCGGTGGGCACGGCGTCGGACCCGGTCGCGGCGACCCGGCGGCTGGTGGAGGCCGTCCACGCGGCGGCATCCGTGCCGAGAGGCTGACCCGTGAGGGCGGAGCCGCGTCTGGGCAAGGCCACGGCGGAGCTGTTCCAGCAGGTCATCCTGCGCCGGCTGGGGGCCAAGGACCCCGACGTCCTGGTGGGCCCGGAGCACGGTGTCGACGTCGGCGTCGTGCGAGTGGCCGACGGCGTTGTCATGGCGCTGACCGCCGACCCGGTGTTCGTCGTCCCGGCCTACGGCTGGGACCGGGCGGCGTGGTTCGCCGTGCACATCCTGGCCTCAGACGCCGCCACGAGCGGCCTTCCCCTTCGGTGGATGGCCGTGGACCTGAACCTGCCGCCGGAGGTCACCGACGAGGAACTGACCGCCCTGTGGGATGCGTTCCACCGGACGTGCCGGGACATCGGGATCGCCGTCGTGACCGGACACACCGCCCGGTACGAGGGCTGCGCATGGCCCATGGTGGGCGGGGCCGTCTGCATGGCCGCAGGACCGGAGGACCGCTACGTGACGCCGACGATGGCGCGAGCCGGCGACGCGGTCGTCGTCACGAAGGGCGCGGCAATCGAGGCCACCGCGCTGTTCGCGGCGACGTTCCCCGAGCGCCTGGCCAAGGGCGTAGGCGAGGAAGTCGTGAAGGCGGCCGACGAGCTGTTCGAGCGGATGACCGTGGTACCGGAAGCGGCGGTCGCCCGGGAGTTCGGGCTTCGCGATGCCGGTGTCACGTCGATGCACGACGCGACGGAGGGTGGCGTGTTCGGCGGGCTCACCGAGGTCGCCTCGGCCTCCGGCGTGGGGATGCGGGTCGAGCTGGCCGCGATCCCGGTGCGGCCCGAGGTCCGTGCCGTCTGCGAGCACGCCGGGATGGACCCGTACAGGTCGATCTCCGAGGGCACGCTGATCTGCACGGTGGTCCCGGGCCGAGCCGACGCGTTCGTGTCGGCGCTCGGGAACGAAGGCATAGATGCGGCGGTCGTTGGGCAGGTGACGGAGGCCGAGCGCGGTGCCGTCCTGGTGACCGATCGGGGCGAGGAACCGCTCGAGCACCCCGGGCTGGATCCGTTCTGGGGCGCGTTCGGCCGGTGGGCCGAGGAGGCCGCAGGGATCCGCGACCAGACCTGAGCACCCCGGGCTCATCGAGCCTCGCGATAGGGTTGTCCGGCCATGGACCTGGTCACGGTGGGCGACGTGATGGTCGACGTCAGTGTGGAGGCGACGGCGCTGGCGGAGGGAGGCGACGTCCACGGGCGGGTATCGGTTCGACCGGGCGGCAGCGCGGCGAACGCCGCCGTCTGGGGGGCGGCGACCCGGGCCTCGGTCCGGCTCCACGGCCGGGTCGGCAACGACCTGAGCGGTCGGCTGCTCCAGGAATCGATCGCCGAGCACGGTGTGGAGACCATCCTCGCCGTGGACGCCCAGGCGCGAACCGGATCGCTGCTGGTCGTCCACTCGGCGGGGGAGCGATCGATGGTCGCCGACCGGGGGGCGAACGCTCGCCTGTCCCCCGCTGACCTCCCCGCCGAGATCGAGGCGACCGCGGTGCTGGTCTCGGGGTACCTCCTGCTCGACGAGGGATCGCTTCCCGCTGCGATGGCCGCCCTGAAGCGCGCGAAGGCTCGATACGTGGCCGTTGACGCCGCCTCCTGGCCGCTCCTGCGGGAGTTCGGCACCACCCGGTTCTTCGCCGCGACGGAGTCGGCGTCGGTCCTGCTGGTGAACGAGCTCGAGGCGGAGGTGCTGTGCGGCCGGCGGGGAGAGGACGCCGCGGAGACCCTGGCCCGGCGATACCAGGTCGTGTGCGTCAAGCGCGGCCCGCGCGGCGCGGCGATGTCGTGGGAGGGGCTGCTCATCCGCTACGAAGGCGAGCCCGTCGTGGAGGCCGATCCGACCGGCGCCGGCGATGCCTTCGACGGCGTGTTCCTCGCGGCCCTGGCAACGGGTGCCTCACCGGGGGAGGCGCTTCGCGTGGCATGCGCCGCGGGCGCCCGGGTGGCGGCAGGCCCCGACCTGTGGCCCACGGCGGGATGACCGGCCCGATCCGGCTCTCGGAGGAGGTGGGCGAAGCCCTCGCCGGCAGACGGCCCGTCGTCGCTCTGGAGACGAGCGTCCTGGCGCAGGGCCTGCCGGTTCCGCTGAACGACGAAGCCGCCCGCGCCATGGTCGGCGCCATCCGCGCGACGGGCGCCGTGCCCGCCTGGATCGCCGTCGACGGCGGTGAGGTTCGGATCGGAATCGCGGACGCGGACCGCGCTCGCCTGGCGGTGCCGGGTGCGGCGGCCAAGGTCGCACGGCGGGACCTGCCGATGGTCGTGGCATCGGGTGGCCTTGGCGCGACCACGGTCTCGGCGGCATTGTGGGCCGCCCATCGTGCCGGGATCGACGTCCTGGCGACCGGTGGGATCGGCGGGGTGCATCGCGGCTCCGGCGACGTCTCGGCGGACCTGCTCGAGCTCGCCGCAACGCCCGCCCTGGTCGTGTGCTCCGGTCCCAAGTCGGTCGTGGACCCCGAGGCCACCATGGAACGCCTCGAGGAGCTGGGCGTATCGGTGCTCGGCTACCGGTCCGACCGGCTGCCGTTCTTCGTGGCCGGGCACGCCGACGTTCCACTGGAGCACCACGTCGACACTCCCGGAGCGGCGGCCGCCGTGATCCTGGCCCTCCGAAGGCTCGGCGTCGGCTCGTCCGTCGTCCTGTGCAACCCCGTTCCCGACGGCGTCGCGCTGGACCGCGATGTCGTGGCAGATGCCGTTCGAGCATGTGAGGAGGCCGCGGTGAGGCGAGGGGTTCGGGGCAAGGACCTGACCCCGTTCCTGCTGTCCTGTCTCGGCGAGCGGACCGGTGGCCAGAGCCTCCGGGCGAACCTGGCGCTGCTGGCATGCAACGCGGGCCTGGCCGCGGAGGTGGCCTCGGCGCTCGCTAACGCAGCCAGGTCTTAGCGATTGCCTTGGTGAAGTGCCAGCCGTAGCGAAGCGACTTCGGCTTCTTCGACTCCCCGCCGCGCCGGGTGAGGAACGTGACCGGCACCTCCACGATCCGAGCTCGGTGTCGCAAGCACTCGATCAGCACCTCCGAGCTCCAGAACTGGTCCTGCTCAAGCACCAGCTTGCGAAGCGTGTCCGCTCGGGTGGCCCGGTACCCGCTCGACGCGTCGGTGATCCGCTGGCCGGCCAGGATGGTCACCAGCCACGAGAAGAAGTGGACGCCGGCGTGACGGATCAGGGGTCCTCGCTCGAACTCGCCGAGCATCCGCGAGCCGTTCACGTGATCGGCCTGGCCCTCGATGATCGGCTTGACCAGGACGGGCATCTCCTCGGGCAGGTGCTGCCCGTCGGCATCGATCGTCACCACGATGTCCGCCCCCAGCCTCAGCGCGATCTCGTAGCCCACCCGGAGCGCCAGCCCCCCGCCCCGGCGGATCGGAAGGCTTGCCACGAGCGCCCCCGCCCGTCGGGCCGCGTCGGCCGTGCCGTCCTGGGAGCCGTCATCGACGACGATGGGGACGACGCCGTACCCGTCGATCTCCTCGGGCATCGCGTGGATCACCGCCCCGACGTTCCCCTCCTCGTTGTGCGCGGGGGAGATGACCACGATGCCTTTCCCCGACGCCAGGGGCCTGGCCGCGTCCCAATCGAACCGTTCCCTGCCGAAGGCCTCGACCAGCAGTCGGATGTTCCGCTCGTTCACGTCCACGTGGGACTGCAACCGGATCACCAGGGCGAACAGGACGGCCACAGCGACGAGCAGCAGTGCCGTGAGGCGCCGCCCGCTTCCGGGCCTGAAGTGCAGGAGATCGAAGATGGGGTTGAACAGGTCGGGCACGATGGCCAGGAGCAGGACCCCGATGGTGAGGACCGACGAGATGATGAGCGACAGCCGGCTGATCCGGCGTCGTTGGTGGCGGACGATGGCGATGGCGAGGAACGCGACCGCCGCCAGGCCCCCGAGGATCCGCAGGGCGATCATGCCTCGTCCCTCAGCGCGGGGTGCGCTCGCGAGCCGGGGGACGCCACCTGGTGCTCGGCATGATGTGATCCAGGATGACGCGGTCCTTGTGCCGTTCGATAGCGGAGAACATCGACTCGATCAGCGTCTCCGACAGCAGGTGGGGCTCCAGCCCGAGGTCGAGGAGCTTCGTGTGCGCGGCGTTGTAGTAATGCTCCTCTGACTCCACCCGCGGGTTGTCGAGGTGACGGACCTCGACGGGCAGACCGTAGGCCGCGCCCGCGTCGTGTACCTGTCGGGCCAGGTCCAGGATGGAGAACTGCTCGGTGAACTGGTTGAACACCCGATATTCCCCCGGCTCGGGGGAGTTCTGGATGGCGAGCTCGACGCACCGCAGCGTGTCGACGATGTTCAGGTAGCCCCGGGTCTGGCCGCCCTTGCCGTACACCGTGAGCGGGTGGCCGATGACGGCCTGGAGGCAGAACCGGTTCAGCGCGGTGCCGAAGACCTCGTCGTAGTCGAACCGCGTGGCCAGACTGGGGTGGAGCGTCGTCTCGTCGGTCTCGATGCCGTACACGACTCCCTGGTTGAGGTCCGTGGACCGCAGTCCCCAGATGCGGCAGGCGAACTGGATGTTGTGCGAGTCGTGCACCTTGCTCAGGTGGTAGAGGCTCCCCGGCATCTTGGGGAAGGGCAGGGTGTCGCTTCGGCCCTTGTGGTGGATGGTGATGAACCCTTCCTCGATGTCGATGTTCGGCGTGCCGTACTCGCCCATCGTGCCCAGCTTGACCAGGTGGGCGTGAGGGGCGAGCTCGGTCATGGCGAACAGGACGTTCAGGGTGCCGATGACGTTGTTCGTCTGGGTGAAGGCGGCGTGCTCGCGGTCGATCATCGAGTAGGGCGCCGAGGGCATCTCGCCGTAGTGGACGATGGCCTCCGGCTGGAACTCCCGGAAGACCCGTTCCACTACCTCCCAGTCCAACAGGTCGCCCTCGGTCACCCCGATCTCCAGCCCGGTGACGTCGCGCCAGGCCTTCGCCCGGGCTGGGAGGGACGCGAGGATCGGGGTGAGCGAGTCCGTGCCGGCCTCCGTGTGGGCCCGGCGCCGCAGGTAGTCGTCGAGCGCGTGCACCTCGTGGCCGCGCCGGGAGAAATGCATGGACGTCGGCCACCCGAGGTAGCCGTCGCCGCCCAGGATCAAGATCCGCACGCCGGTCGCCTCCGCCTTTCAGCTTCGCGTTTTGGGTCTTGCGGTGGGCTGGTCCGCCGGCTCCGTCGGGAGCGAGGCATTTCTAGCATGCAATCTCACGGTATCCGCA
>JBOGVH010000307.1:0-8220 GCA_050695235.1 Actinomycetota bacterium | reverse complement strand
TCGCCGACCTCGGGGTGGTGGGCGACGCGCTGAAGGTGGTCCCCAAGCTGATCGAGGAGATCAAGGCCCGGAGGTCATGACGGTCCGCCCGTCGATCGCCGCGAGGTTCGACGACCTCCGGCCGGGGCGGGAGCGCTCGTTCCGGCTCACCGGGCAGGTCGGGGTGATCCAGGCCCGTGCCCTCGACGAGGTCGGTCCGGCCCTCGACCGGGTGGAGGACGCGGCGCGCGGCGGCCGGTGGGCGGCGGGGTTCGTCGCATACGAGGCCTCGCCGGGCCTGGACCCGGCGATGTCCGTCCGGGAGCGCGAGCCCGGCGACCCCTTCGCCGCGCTCCCCCTCATGTGGTTCGCCATCTTCGAGCGACGCGAGGACGTCCCCGCGTTCGAGCCCGTCGCGGTCGACGGCCCGGCCACCGAGGAGGTGGCGTGGACGGCATCGATCGACCGGGCCCGGTATGACGCGTCGGTGGCCGCCATCCGCGAGCGGATCGCGGCCGGCGACACGTACCAGGTCAACTACACGTTCCGGCTGCGCGCCGAGGTGCACCGCGACGAACGCGACCTGTATCGCGACCTCTGCCTGTCCCAGCGGGGCGGGTACGCGGCCCACCTGTCGGCGGGACCCTTCGGCGTGCTGTCCGCGTCCCCCGAGCTGTTCTTCCGCATCGACGGGGACCGGATCACCACGCGTCCGATGAAGGGCACCGCCCCGCGGGGCCGGTGGCCGGAGGAGGATGAGGAGAACGCGGGCCGGCTGGCGTCCTCCCCCAAGGACCGGGCGGAGAACGCCATGGTGCTCGACCTGCTGCGGAGCGACCTCGGCCGCGTCTCCGTGCCGGGCACGGTGCGGGCCAATCGGCTGTTCGAGACGGAACGCTACGAGACGGTCTGGCAGCTCACCTCAACCGTGCGATCCACGCTTCGCCCCGGCATCTCCCTGGCCGACGCGTTCGGCGCGCTGTTCCCGAGCGGCTCCGTGACCGGAGCCCCCAAGGTCTCCACCATGGGGCTCATCGCCGAACTCGAGGACGCTCCGCGCGGCCCGTACTGCGGTGCCCTCGGCTACCTCGCCCCACCCGGGAGCGGAGAGCCGAGGGCGAACTTCAACGTGGCCATCCGCACCGTCGTCCGAGACCGACGGAGCGGGCTTGCCGAGTTCGGCATCGGTGGGGGGATCACGTACGACTCCTCCGCCGCGGGCGAGTTCGACGAGGCGGTGGCCAAAGCCCGGGTGCTCACCGCTCGCCGGCACCGGTTCGAGCTGCTCGAAACCCTCCGCCACGAGCCGGCGTCGGGGTTCCGCCATCTCCCTGAGCACCTCGCCCGCCTCGAGGCCTCGGCCCGGTACTTCGGATTCGCATTCGTTCGATCCGACGCCGAGGCGGTCGTGGAGAAGGCCGTGGCCGAATTGGGCGGAGCCGAGGGGGTGGTCCGGCTCCTGCTGGCCCGAGATGGGTCGGTCCGGATCGACCTCTCCCAACTACCGCCGTCGGTCCCAGGCCCGCTCCGCGTGGCCATCCATCCCCAGCCCGTCGATCCCTCGGACGTCTGGCTGTACCACAAGACCACGCTGCGAGGTCCCTACGACCGACGCCGCGACGATCGCCCCGACGTCGACGACGTCGTGCTGATGAACGATCGGGGCGAGGTGACAGAGTCCACCATCGCCAACGCGGCGGTCAGGCTGGGGGACGCCTGGTTCACCCCGCCACTCGGATCGGGGTTGCTCGCGGGAACGTACCGGGCGGTGCTCCTCAGGGAGGGCCGACTCAGGGAACGCACGATCCGTGTGGCGGAGCTCGGTGACGCGGGCGGCCTGGCCCTGGTCAGCTCGGTCCGCGGGTGGCGTCCGGCCGTGCTGGTCCCGTGAGCGAGTCCAAGCGTTACCCGACCGACCCGGGCGTGATCACGGTCCACCTCGGCCAGTTCACCCGGGACCATGCGAACACGATCGCCGGCCGGCTCGAGGAGGCCGGCATCGTGTGGTGGTACAAGGAGCCCGGCTCGATCAGCAGGATCTGGGAGCACGGCGTTCGTCTGTTCGTGGACCGCGACCACTTGGCCGAGGCCCGGGGCATCGTCGCCACCGTCCTCGGTGACGCGTCGCCCTAGGGATCGCCCCCACCCGCCGAGGAGGGCTCGCCCGGCCACGCGTGCGGCCGCATCCGATCCTTGTCCAGTGGGCACGCGCAGAGCGGGCACCGCGGTGGCTCCTCGTAGACCAGGACCATGCGCTCGCAGAAGGGGCATTCGGCCTCACGCATGGCAGGTTCAGTCTCGGCTGGCATCCGGTCAGACCGCCGGTTGGGGGGGAGCGGTCACGCATTGATTGTCGGTTCGGGACTGGCCCGCCTTTACCAGGCCCCAATCGGCCGGCCGGACCGGCCGTAGGACCCTCGGGTGACGGCCTGCCCGGCCCGGCCGAGCCTATGCCGCTTGCTTCCGTGACTTCCGCTTGCCGCGGGAGATGTACTCGTGGACCGGCTCGTGCTGCCAGCAATGGTCGAACCGGTTGTACTTCGACAATTTGGTGGTGCATCCGGGGGTGGCGCACACGCGCCCCTCACCGTACGTTCGATTGGCTCTCGGGAGCTCGCGGACGCGGCCCCCGCGGTAAACGGATTCCTCTGACATCTTCGCTCCCCCCACGTGGACGGCCCGTCCCGCTCGAGTTTCCGGGTCTCCAGGTATTCGAACCGTTCCGGGCCCCGGTTCGTTCCCGGGGCAGGCCGAATGAAGCGCCGATGACGACGGATCCGAGCCCTCAGTCCTCCGAGAGCCGCTGGACCAGGGCTTTCGTCCCCTGAGTCATCTGCACGACCCGGGGGGTGAACCCCAGGCCCTCCCAGAAGGCCATTGCCCCCTGGTTGGGGGCGAAGGTCTTCAGCTCGACCCACTCCACCCCCAGCTCGCCGGCGAACCGGGCGGCCTCCTGGATAAGGGCCCGGCCCACGCCCCGCCCCCGGTACCCGGTCCGAACCACCACCCCGGAGAGCTCCAGGGCCCGCTCGTCGGAGAACCGCGACGGGATGCGGACCTCGCCGTAAGCCATCCCCACGATCTCCCCCTCGTCCTCGGCCACCAGGACCACGGCGTTCTCAGTGCTCATGGCCTCCCGGTACTTGAGACCCACCTCGTCGTAGAAGCCGGGGCGAGGGGTGAACACCCGCCAGTCGCTCTGCATCCGGTCGAGCTCCTGGAACAAGGCCACCAGGGCGGGGACGTCCTCGAGCGCGGCCTGCCTGACCTTCACGTGGCTCTCCTCCTACTTCCCGGTGAAGCGCGGTTCGCGCTTCTCCAGGAAGGCCGCCATACCTTCCTTCTGGTCTGCGGTATCGAACAGGCCAACGAATTCCTCGTGCTCGACCCGCAGCCCACGCCGCACGTCCCCCCGGGCCGCGGCGATCGCCACCTTGGCCGCGCCGAGCGCGAGGGTCGGGCCCTTCGCGTATCGGAGGGCGACGTCGGCCGCCTCCTGACGGGCCGTCCCCGGGGGGGTGACCCGGTCGACGAGGCCGATGGCCATGGCCTCCTCCGCGCCGACCCACCGCCCCGAGTAGATCAGGTCGCGCGCGCGGGCGTGGCCGACCAACCGGGGGAGGCGCTGGGTCCCGCCGGCGCCGGGGATGATCCCCAGGGCGATCTCGGGCTGTCCGAGCGTGGCGTTCAGCGCGGCGAAGCGGAAGTCGCAGGCCAGGGCGAGCTCGCATCCCCCGCCAAGGCAATAGCCCTCGATGGCGGCGATCGTGACCTTGGGCATCTCCTCCAGGAGGGTCAGGGCATCACCGAGCGCCGAGACGACCGGTCGAACGTCCTCCTGCCCCAGCTGCGCGATCTCCTTGAGGTCCGCCCCGGCGGCGAAGGTGTGCGGTCCGCCCCACACCACGGCGGCCCGAACGTCGTCGCGCCGTCCGGATTCGGCGACCGAGTCGCGGAGCTCGTCCGAGACCTGGCGGCTGATGGCATTGGCCGGCGGACGGTCCAGCCTGATGGTGGCCACCGGGCCCTCGACCTCCAACCGGACGAACTCACCCATCGCGTCGCTCCCCCACGGCTGGCCTATCTTTCCAGACCCGGCGCCATCCCACGGGGCCGTCGGGAGAGCGGTGCCTCGCGCCTGCGAGGCCGTTGCAGGTGCAACAGGATGCTAGGATGACCCGCCATGAGCGACGGGAGCGACGGGGCGGGCGGTGACGTGATGGGGATCCTTCGGGCCCAGGGCCTGAGGATGACTCCCCAGCGTCGGGCCATCGTGGCCGAGATCATGCGGACCCGCGGCCACATCTCGCCGACCGCGTTGGCCCGCAAGGTGCAGGGCGAGATGCCCGGGGTGAACGCTTCGACGGTGTACCGGACCCTGGCCCTGCTGGAGGAGGTCGGGGTCCTGTCGCACGCCCACCTGGAGGGCGGGGCCGAGTATCACCGGACGGAGGAGGCCGGGCACGTCCACCTGACCTGCTCAAACTGCGGGTCCGAGGACGACCCGTCCCTCGAGGAGGCCCGGGCACTTTCCCATCTGATCGAACGGCACCGCCGGTTCCTGCCCGACCTCACGCACTTCGCCATCAGCGGCCTGTGCGCCGAGTGTCGGCGCCCGGCCGGCTGAGAGGCCCGACCCGCTCGATCACCCGCCGAACAGCGCGGGGAGCACCGTGCCCTTCCCCAAGATGAACAGCGTCCCGATCACCAGGCTGAACGCCGCGGTGAGGACCGCGATGGAGACGTAGAGCGTCCAGTTCTCCGCCGCCCGCATGAACCCGAACGCCGTCCCCGCCGTGATGAGCGAGTTCGAGGCGAGGAGCCCCACCAGGAACGTCCCGAGCAGCACCTCCCCGACCAGCGGCCCGCCGGCTCCCGCGGCCGTGAGGAAGATCAGGAGCTGCGTCGGCGTCTCGGCGCCCACCCCGTGGATCATGCCCACCAGGAACGAGGTCCGCCGCCCGTAGTTCATGAACGCATCCGGCTCGGGATGCTTGTGGTGATGGTGCCCGGGACGTCCGTGATGTCCGTGGTGCCATTCCGATACCGGGATGTCCTCGGCCACGGCCACGGCGACCGACTCGCCGTCGCCGTCGCCCTCGTGCAGGTGCACCGGCTCGGTGGCATGGGTGTGCGGCCCATCGCGGCGAGCCTTTCGATACAGCGACCGGACGCTGCTGAAGATCAGCATCCAGCGGCTGCGCATCCGAAATTCCTTGCCGTGGCGAACGAGCGCCACGAACACGTAGACCCCCAGGATCACCAGCGTGACCCCCACGATCCGTTCCATGGCGGAGTCGATCCCCGACGGCAGCCGGTCCCCCAGGATGATCGCTGCGGTCCCGATGAGGAAGACCACGAGCGCGTGACCGAGCGCGTACAGCGTGCCGAACAGCACGGAATCTCGGCGGTTCTCCTGGGAGCTCGTGATGTCGGTGATGGCCGCGATGTGATCCCAATCGATCCCGTGGCGGAACCCGAACAGGAAGGCCGAGGCGATCAGCCCGATCCCGAACGCACCGGCAGCCTCGGCGAGCACGCGCATCTCCCCCTTCCCTCCCGGTCCTCAGCCGGTCACGAGCGTCCATGGAACCACATGGCTGCATGCTCTGGCAAGTGCGGGGTCTTGCAAGATGCCGGCGGGGGGAGCCCTTTCAGAACCGGGGGGTCTCGGTGTACTCCCCGAACACCTGCCGCAGGGTCCCGACGATCTCCCCCTCGGTGCACATGGCCCGCGCGCAGTCCACCAGCAAAGGCATCAGGTTGTCGTCGGTCGCCGCGGCCGCCGCGAGCCGGTCCAGTGCCGTCCCGGCCCGGTCCCCGTCCCGACCTTCTCGGACGGCGCGAACCCGACGGACCTGCTCTTCCTCCAGGCCGGGGGGGATCTCCAGGATCTCGACGGGGCCACCGTCCGGCTCGACGAACTCGTTCACCCCGACCTTCACCAGCCGTCCCTTCTCGTACCGCTCCTGCTCACGGTAGGCGGACTCCGCGATCTCCTGCTGGAAGTACCCCCGGTCGATCCCGACGAGGATCCCCTCGAGCATCGACCCCGCACCCATCCGGTCGATCCGGGCGAACTCCTCCTCGGCGCGCTCCTCCATCCGATCCGTCAGCGATTCGAGGAAGTACGAGCCGCCGAGGGGATCGATCGCGTTCGCAACCCCCGTTTCGTACGCGATGATCTGCTGGGTCCGAAGCGCGAGCTTGGCGGCCTTCTCCGTCGGCAGGGCCAGGACCTCGTCCAGGGCGTTCGTGTGGAGCGACTGCGTGCCGCCCAGGACCGCGGCCAATGCCTCGATGGCCGTACGCACCACGTTGTTCATGGGCTGCTGCGCGGTGAGCGACACGCCGGCCGTCTGGGTGTGGAACCGCAAGCGCATCGAGGAGTCGTCCTTCGCCCCGTACCGATCCTTCATCCACCGGGCCCAGATCCGCCGGGCCGCCCGGTATTTCGCGATCTCCTCGAAGAAGTCGATGTGCGCGTTGAAGAAGAACGACAGTCCCTGCGCGAATCGGTCCACGTCGAGCCCGCGAGCCGTGCCGAGCTCGACGTAGGCGAACCCGTCGGCCAGCGTGTAGGCCAGCTCCTGCCAGGCGTTCGCCCCCGCCTCGCGGATGTGGTAGCCGGAGACGCTGATGGGGTGCCACTTGGGAACGCGCTCGGCGCAGAACTCGATGAGATCCCCGATCAGCCTGAGGTGAGGCCGGGGCGGGAAGATCCACTCCTTCTGGGCGATGTACTCCTTGAAGATGTCCGTCTGGAGAGTCCCGTCCAGCGCCGTCCAGTCGACGCCCTGCCGCTCCGCGGCCGCCAGGAAGAAGGCGAAGATCACCACCGCGGGCCCGCTGATGGTCATCGACGTCGTGATGTCGCCGAGCGGGATGCCCTCGAAGAGCTGCTCCACGTCGGCCAGCG
The DNA here is from genome assembly GCA_050695235.1 of Actinomycetota bacterium. Lineage (GTDB taxonomy): Bacteria > Actinomycetota > UBA4738 > UBA4738 > HRBIN12 > AC-69. The sequence continues at coordinate 1,322 of JBOGVH010000307.1, read as the reverse complement.
AGTCGGTGGCGACGCCACACCGGCCCACTTCCCCCTCCGAGAGCTGGTCGTCGGAGTCCCGGCCCATCAGCGTGGGCATGTCGAAGGCTACCGACAGGCCGCCCTGCCCCTGGGCCAGCAGGAACTTGTAGCGGGCGTTGGTCTCGGCCGGGGTCCCGTATCCGGCGAACTGACGCATCGTCCACAGCCGTCCCCGGTACATCGTCGGATAGGCGCCGCGGACGAACGGGTACTCACCCGGGTCGCCGAGATCCCGCTCGGGGTCGAACCCCGAGAGGTCCTCCTCGGTGAGCAGCGGCTGGAGGGGTTCGCCCGAGATGGTCTGGAAGTCGGCGTCGCGCTCGTCCGAGGCCCGGTAGGCCCGCTCCCACCCGTCGTGTTCGCTCGTCATGCCGGCCTTCCTACGGCTCTCCGGCTCGCGACAGCCGTTCGATCAGGATATCGGCGGCTCGGTAGGGATCCGTCGCGCGCGCGGCAACCTCGTCGGCGAGCTCCGGATCCCTCGCCAGCGCGTCGCGGACCCCTCCGCGAAGGCGTTCACCGGCCAACCCCTCCACCTCCCGGAGCAACCGGCCCCGGCGCTTCTGCTCGAGCTGGCCCGTCTCCTCCAGGTGCGCGCGATGACGACCCATCGCCTCCCACAGCTCATCGATTCCCTCCGAGCGCTGCGCCGAGGTCCGCACCACCGGTGGTGGCCACTCAGGCGGGGAGCCCATCCGGATCATCTGCTCAAGGTCGCGCGCCGCGGCGTCGGCACCCTCCCGGTCGGACTTGTTGACCACGAACACGTCGGCGATCTCCAGGATCCCCGCCTTGGCCACCTGCACGGCGTCGCCCCATCCCGGCGAGACCACCACCAGCGTGGTATCGGTAGCTGCTGCCACGTCGACCTCGGCCTGTCCCACGCCCACGGTCTCCACCATCACCAGGTCCTTCCCCGACGCGTCGAGGATCCGGACTGCCTCGGGTGCCGCGAGCGCCATCCCCCCGAGATGGCCTCGCGTGGCCATCGACCGGATGAACACGCCGGGATCCGTCGCATGCTCCTGCATGCGCAGCCGGTCCCCGAGCAGGGCTCCGCCGGTGAACGGCGAGGTCGGATCGATGGCCAGGACGGCGACGGACAGCTGGCGGCGCCGCGCGAGCCGGACGAGCTCTGCGGCGAGCGTGGACTTACCCACGCCCGGCGAGCCGGTCAGGCCGATCGTGGAGGCCCGGCCGGTGTGCCCGAACAGGCCCGAGGAGAGCTCGGCCAGGCCCTCGGCTCCGTCCTCGACCATGGAGATGGCCCGGGCCACGGCGCGGCGGTCTCCGGCAAGGAC
>JBOGVH010000306.1:0-4278 GCA_050695235.1 Actinomycetota bacterium | reverse complement strand
CGTATCAGGCGTGCGGGTTCGCCGTCGACGCCACCCTTCGCGAGCGTTCGTTCAAGGACGGCGGATTCCTCGACAGAGTCATCATGAGCGTCACGCGCGAGGATTTCGACCGAATTCGACTGCAGCACAACGATCCCCAGGGCTGACGCGTTTTTTGTCAGACCGCCGAACTGTTTGTCACTCTTTCTCGCGATGCTCCTACCTGCGGATATGTTGCGTGACCTGCGGCTTCCCCCGCTTGACGCTGTATGGGGCCACCGATACATTTCGCCTCGCTCCGAGCAGCCGAAGTGGCTGAGTCAGGGAACCGAAGCGGGGAGCCCTGGGAAAGCCGTAAGGCCGACTGGGCGCACCTGGTCGTACGGTTGGGAAAGCCAACTAGCTGTGCGGCCGGGGAGGCTCGGGAGGCCCCAAAGCCCAACGAAAGGCGTCTACCTCTCGGAAACCGAGACAGTTGCAAGAGGTTGCTCGGAGCACCTGAGCCCGAGGGGCTGACGGTGGTTGGAGGCTCCGGCCTCCGGCGAGCCGAAGGTCCCTCGGGTTCTGTCTTTCTGGACGGTTCGGGCTGTACGGTTCGGGCCGATGAACGCCCCGGTCCTTCGGCTCACCCAGGCCCGTTGGTTCCGGTGGCTGGCCACCCGGACCCCGCCGGGCCGGTCCTTCGCATCGCGGTTCGTGGCCGGCGAGCGCCTGGACGACGCCATCGTCGCCGCCCGGTTGCTGGCCAACGACGGGATCCGGGCGATGCTGGATCACCTGGGGGAGAACGTGCGGGCCCCCGAGCAGGCGTCCGAGGCGGCCAATGCCTACGTCCGCGCCCTCGACCGGATCCGCGAGGAGGGCGACCTCGACTGCATGGTCTCGGTCAAGCTGTCGCAGCTCGGCGTGGACTTCTCAGCCGAGCTCTGCGTCTCACACATGGAACGGGTGATGGCCGCAGCATCGTCCGCGGGTTCCGTGGTGATGATCGACATGGAGAGCAGCGCGTACGTCGACCGGACCCTGGCCATCTTCCGTGACCTGCGAGCCCGCCACGATCGGCTCGGATTGTGCCTGCAATGTTCGCTGCGCCGGACCGAGGCCGACATCCGAACCCTTCCCCCGGACTCGATCATCCGATTGGTGAAGGGGGCGTACCTGGAACCGCCGGAGATCGCCTTTACGAGCCGGCGGGAAGTGGATGCCGCGTTCGCCCGGTGCTTCGTCCGGCTGATCGACCTGGGCCACAGCGTGCACGTCGCCACCCACGATCCCCGGCTGATCGAGGGGACGAAGCGGTTCGCGGAACGTCGCGGCGTGCCGTGGTCTCGCCTGGAGTTCCAGATGTTGTTCGGGGTCCGGCGCGACCTCCAGCGGCGCCTGGCGCATGGTGGATACCCGGTGCGCGTGTACATCCCCTACGGCGCCGAATGGTATCCCTACCTAACCCGGCGACTGGCCGAGCGACCTGCCAATATGTGGTTCTTCCTGTCGAACCTGGTGAGGAGAGGGAGATGAATCGAGGAAGGACAGGGAATGACTAGGCGGGTCGCGTTCCTCGGCGGCGGCAAGATGGGCGAGGCTCTGGTGTCCGGGCTGATCCGCTCGGGTGGGCGGAACCCCGACGAGATCATGGTCACCGCCCGTCGCGAGGAGCGAGCACGCGAGCTGGCCGAACGAAACGGCGTGGCCGCCACCCTGTCCAACCCCGAGGCCGTCCAGTGGGCCGAAACCGTGGTGCTCACGGTCAAGCCACAGGATATGGAGGCCCTCCTGGGGCAGGTGGCCGAACACGTGACATCGGAGCACCTGGTGGTCAGCTTCGCCGCCGGCGTCCGAACCTCGTTCGTGGAGAAGCATCTCGCCTCCTCGGTGCCGGTGGTCCGCGTCATGTCGAACGTCGCCGTGTTGGTGGACGAGGCCATGTCGGTGGTGTCGCCCGGATCCCAGGCCGAGGACAAGCACCTCTCGGTCGCCGAGGAGCTCTTGGGCTACGTGGGAAGGGTGATCCGGCTCCCCGAGGTCCACCTCGATGCCATCACGGCCACGAGCGGCTCGGGTCCGGCCTATTTCTTCCTGTTGGCCGAGGCGATGATCGAGGCATGCATCCTCCTCGGGCTGTCGCGGGACGTGGCCACCGAGCTCATCATCCAGACCATGCTGGGCTCGGCCAAGATGCTGCGCGACACGGGCAAGCACCCCGTGGAGCTCCGGGAGATGGTGACCTCCCCCGGCGGCACGACCATCGCGGCCATCCGTCACCTGGAGGAGGCGGGCGTGCGAGCCGCATTCCTGAACGCCATCGACGCCGCCCGCCACCGGAGCGCCGAGCTGGCCCGGGGCGGCGAAGAGGAAGGGGACGCCTGAGCGTGGGGCGGGGAGCGAGGGCCAGGGTGCGCTGGGCGCACGATCGGGAGCGCAGGAAGAAGGCTCGGGAGAAGCGCAAGGCCGCCGAGCTCGCCGCGTCGAGGAAGAAGAGGAAGTAGGGTCCCGACCTCAGCGCTGGCTGTCGATCCGGTTGCGAAGGATGCCGATCCTCTCCGCCTCCAGCTCGATCTCGGCGCCGGGCCAGATCCGGTGATCCAGCTCGAGGGAGGCGAGAGGGGAGGCGGCGAAGGCCTCACCGGGCTCGAGGGCCTCCAGGCGCGAAGCCGCCGCCACCTCCTCCAGCAGGTCGTGAGTCGTACCGTTCAGGTTGCCTTTGGCCCATTGATCGCCGTCCACCCGCACGGTGACGAATTCGGTCTGGGGGTCGATCTCGTCGGCCGTGAGGACGCAAGGTCCGATGGCCACCGGGAGCCCATCGGGGCGAGGGGTCGGGTCGCCGGAGCCGTCCCGGACCGCGAAGTCGCTGACCAGCGTGTAGCCGAACACGGCGTCCTCGACCTCGCGTGAGGAGCCGGCGTCCCTCACGCGCCGTCCGAGGATGGCAGCGATCCGAGGCTCATACTCGAGCCACCCCGCGCCCGCCGGCCACGGCACCTGGTCGCCGGGACCCGCCACCCTGCGAACGCCCTCGATCGTGTCACGGCTCCGAAGGGAGGTCGGGAGGATGGGCGGGAGCAGGCGTGCACCCTTGACGACGAGGGTTGCTGCCTCGTCCCGTTCCAGGGCTGCGCGGGCGGCATCGAGCACCGTGCCCCCGTTGCTCGAAACCAGGGCTTCCATGCTGGTGGGGAAGGCCGGATGCCCGACCAGGTCGGGCAGGTCGACCACCTCACCCTCAAGGAGCGCTCCCAGTCGCCGGTGCCCCCATCGGTCGAAGGTCACGAGCCTCAAAGGGAGGCCGATGATACGCCTCCGTACGGGCCGTTTCTCGAAATCCGCGGGTCGGTTCGAGCGCGTCGACGGCTCGTGCGCGACTTGGGACGGATCTGGCGCCCCGGCTACGATATGAGGCGTCGTTCGAGCGAGACCGTTCGATCAGGAGGCGACTCCCATGGCAGAGCAGGGCTTCCGCATCACCTACGCGACCATGTCGGCCGATAACGAGGAGCTGCACAAGGCCTACGACCGGGGCATCGAGGTTGCCCGGTCCTGGCTGGGGAAGCGGCACCCGTTCTACGTGAACGGGGAGGCCAGACAGGGGAGTGGAACCAAGGAGGAGCGGTCCCCGATCGACCACGACCTGGTGATCGGGGAGTTCGCCCAGGCCACCCGGGAGGATGTGCGGGACGCCGTGACAGCGGCCACGGCCTTCGCGCCGGCGTGGGCGGCCACTCCGTGGAAGGAGCGGGTTGCCCTGGTCCGTCGAGCCGCCGACCTCATCTCCGAGCGGCGAAGCGAGCTCGCGGCGCTCATGGCCATGGAGGTCGGGAAGAACCGCCTGGAGGCCCTGGGCGACGTGGAGGAGTCGGCCGACCTGCTCCGGTGGAACTGCAACGAGATGGAGAAGCACGACGGCTTCACCACGCCGATGCAGTCCATGGGCTCGCCGGGTGAGTACGTGGACGTGCTTCGACCCTACGGCGTGTGGGCCGTGATCAGCCCGTTCAACTTCCCCATGGCCCTGGCCGCCGGCCCCTCGAGCGGCGCGCTCGTGGCCGGGAACTGTGTGGTGTTCAAGCCGGCCCACCTCGGCGCCTTCACTGGCCTCAAGCTGTACGAGGTCCATCGGGACGCCGGGATCCCGCCGGCCGCGTTCCAGTTCCTGTCGGGTCCGGGGAGCGTGGTGGGTGAGGAGCTGGTGAACCATCCCGACGTGGACGGCATCACCTTCACCGGCTCCTACGAGGTTGGGATGGGCATCTACAAGGGGTTCGCCAAGGACTTCCCCAAGCCGGTGATCTGCGAGATGGG
>JBOGVH010000305.1:0-2189 GCA_050695235.1 Actinomycetota bacterium | reverse complement strand
GCTCGGCGGGAGGTGCAGGTGCTCGGCCAGGTACGGCGTGTACGGCTCCTGCAGGACCCGCCGTCCCGAGAGCGCGAGGGTGCCCATGGTCGACCCGTGATAGGCCTGGGCCGGCGAGATCACCTGCCAGCGTTCCGTGTCACCCCGCTCGACGTGGTAGATACGGGCGAGCTGGAGGGCCGTCTCGTTCGCCTCGGACCCCCCCGAGACGAACCGGACGCGCGCCATCTCCGGCGCCACGACCTCGAGCATGCGGTCGGCAAGCCGCTCCTGCGGCTCGCTCGTGAAGTGGTGGTTATAGAAGTAGGCGATGCGCTCGGCCTGCTCGGTGGCCGCCACGACCAGCTCGGGAACACCGTGGCCGAGACACGTAACCATCGCGCCGCCGGAGGTTGCGTCGAGGATCCGCTCACCGCCGGTCGTGGTAAGCCAGACGCCCTCGCCCCGCTCGACGTTCGGGTAGGCCAGGTCGAGGAAGCGGGGGAACACGCTGGTGTTCTGGGAGCCGATCGTCCCTTTCACGTCGCGGCCCCGGACGCCAGCCCGGCGACGCGGTCGAGGAACCCCTCCAGCAGCCGCCACGACGTTCGTTTGCTCTCCCCCGCGCGTCGGTTCGTCTCCTCGAGCAGTGCATCCGGGTCGATGCCCTCGGCGTCGAGCTCGTGGCGATACGCCCGAACCCACTCGTCCATGATCTCGGGCGTCACTTCCGGGTGGAACTGCAAGCCGAGGCTCCGGCCCGCGACGAAGGCCTGCGTGCCCAGGTCGGTCTCCGCAAGCACCGTCGCATCGGGGGGCGCGGTGATGACGTCGAAGTGCCACTGGAACCACGGGCCCTCGGGAACCAGGTCGGGGTCCCGGGTCCGCACCGGGAGCCAGCCGATCTCCGACTCGGAGCCGCGGTACACCTCCCCGCCCAGCACCCGGGCGAGCATCTGGCCGCCGAAGCACAGTCCCAGGATGGGCACGTTCGCGTCGACCGCGCGCCGCATCAGCTCCGCCTCGGACGTGACGAAGCGGTGCGAGTCGTCGTACGCGGCGAACTCGGAGCCGAGCGACACGATGAGGTCGTAGTCCCCGGGATCGGCCTTGGGCTCGTCCAGGTCGATGCGGAAGACGTCCATGTCGGCGCCGTGGCCCTCCAGCCACTCGGCAACGTGGCCCGGCGGCGTGGGCTCCTCGTGCTGGAGGATGAGCGCCCGAAGCGGAGCCCCCCCTGCCGGCTCCGTCATCGCTCGGCCCCCGTCGCCGCCGGGTGCGCGGACAGCTCGCGCTCGACCCCCTCGGCGACGTGCCGCACGGTGTCTCCGAACCGGGACACCATCTCGGCCAGCTCCTCGTCCGTCGTGGTGAACGCCGGTGCAAACAACGTCTGGTCGCCGGCGTACCCGTCTCGCGTGGGTTGGGTGGACAGGACGACCAGGCCGCGCTCGAAGGCGGCCTCGTCGATCCTGGCCCCCACGCGGAGCTCCCGCGGAAGAAGCGAATCACCGTCGCGAGGGTCCACGAACGAAACGCCGAGCAGGTACCCGTGCCCTCGAACCTCGCGGACCATCCGGATCCCATTCAGGACCGCGCCGAGTTCCTCGAGCAGCTTCGCCCCGCGGTCTCGCACCCGGTCGACCAGCCCCTCGGAGCGCATCGCGTCGAGCACGGCGAGTCCGACGGCGCATGCGAGCGGCGCGCCGTCCCAGGTGTGCCCCAGCGTGAATCGCCTCGCGCCGCCGGCGATCGCGTCGTACACGTGCTCCTTGACCAGCAGGGCCCCGATGGCCACGTACCCGGCCCCCAAACCCTTCGCGGTGGCGATGATGTCGGGCGCGCACTCGGTGCCGGCGCCGGCGAACCACCGCCCGGTTCGCCCCACCCCGGTGACCACCTCGTCGAACAGGACGAGGAAGCCGTGGCGCTCACGCCGCTCGGCCAGGCCTTCCCAGAAGCGTCGGGGTGGCGTGTAGGCGGGCAGGGCCGCGGCGCTGATCGGCTCGCAGAAGAACGCCGAGACCGTCCCGGGGCCGGACTCCTCCAACGCTTGGTCCAGAGCGTCCAGAGCGGCTTCGCCGCTTGGATCGAACCGCCAGGTGCTCGGAGGGATGTGCAGGTGACGCGGCAGGTACGGGCCGAACGGTCCCTGGAGCCCAGGCCGGCCGGTCAGGGCCAGGGTTTCCATCGTCGGACCGTGGTAGGCC
>JBOGVH010000304.1:0-3499 GCA_050695235.1 Actinomycetota bacterium | reverse complement strand
AGGCCGGGGTGCACGGGCTGCGGATCAACCCGGGGAACATCAAGTACCAGGACAAGGTCCGGCTGATCGCGAGGGAGGCGAAGGCGCGCCGCGTGCCCATCCGGATCGGGGTGAACGCCGGCTCCCTGGAGAAGGATCTGTTGGCCCGGTACGGGTCGCCAACGGCCGAAGCCCTGGTGGAGTCGGCCCTGGACGAGGCTCGGATCCTGGAGGACGAGGACTTCCTCGACATCAAGATCTCGGTGAAGCACTCGAGCCCCCGGGTGATGATCGAGGCCTATCGGATGCTCGCCGAGAAGTGCGAGTACCCGCTCCACCTCGGCGTCACGGAGGCGGGGCCCATGCCGATCGGTGGCGTCAAGAGCGCGGTGGGCATCGGGACGCTCCTCGCGGAGGGGATCGGCGACACCATCCGGGTGTCCCTAACCGATGACCCGGTGGAGGAGGTCAAGGTCGGGATCGAGATCTTGAAGTCCCTCGGCCTTCGTAAGGCAGGCCTGGACCTCGTGGCATGCCCCTCGTGCGGGCGAGCGGAGGTCGACGTGCTCGGGCTGACCAGGCAGGTGAACGAGGCGCTCCTGGCCAAGGGCATCACCGTTCCCATCCGCGTCGCGGTCATGGGCTGCGTGGTGAACGGCCCCGGCGAGGCCCGCGAGGCCGACCTTGGGATCGCGGCGGGCAAGGGCCAGGGGTTCCTCATCGTGAAGGGCGAGGTCAAGGGGAAGGTCCCCGAAGGCCGCTTCGTCGAGGCACTGGTCGAAGAGGCCGAGCGGATCGCCGCCGAACGCGCGGCTCGAGTTTCCGAGGCCGACTGATCCCCTTCCCGGGCGTCACCGCGTCACGGTATCGGTTCGGGCGGTGGCGAGCCGGATGCACTCTCCGGCGTCGGGTCGACGAGCCTCACGGTGTCACTGCCCGCGAAGGTGGAGCCGCCCACGAACCCGGAGATCGTGAGCGTCACGACGGTGGGGGCCGGGATGCTCGCGACCAGGGCGACCACCGAAGCCCGGTCGAACTGGACTTTGAGATCGGGGACCCCGTCCGCGTCGGCATCGCCTACCTTTGGGTTCATCGCCGGAACGCCGCCGGTCCCGCAGGGATCCGTGCCCAGACAGACGCGCACCGTGGCCACGGCGATATCTGCGACGTCGAAGTCTGGTGGCAGCTCGATGAAGGCAAGCACGGAAGGGCCATGACTTCTCTTCTGAAGGCTCTCCGGCTTGATGTCGACGGTCGCGACGATCGGTGATGGGGGAGTGACCGGGAGGAAGAAGATCCCAAGCGTGGCCGGTGCAACGACGAGCGTCGCAGCGATGGCTGTGACGAGAGCCGCGAGCGAAGCGACGGCCACCACGGCCGCTGCTCGGGTGGCGATACCCCAACGCCGCACCCGTCCGATCCCCTGCCACCGGATGGGCGTGTGGATCCGCCGGGCCAGAGCGCGCGTCATCGCCACTCCCGAGCCGCATGGCGTGCGCGTCGCTCTGTGGGGAGCCACATCATGAGGAACGCGACGACCGCCGAGAGGGCGGCCAGGAGGAACGGCCCTCTCAGCATGGCCAGGATGCGACCGGCGCCGGGGATCCGCATCCACATCTCGCCGAGGATGTCCCGGTCCGTCGGGCGCCAGGGATCGGGTCCGTCCTTGTTGTCTCCCTGGGTGATGAATCCTGCGACCGCCGAACCGCCGACGATCCTATGGATCACGATGGCCCCAGCCCCCGGCTGTCCTCGGGGGACCCGGAAAGCCGCGATATCCCCGACCGCGTACCGGTCCCGCGTTCGGACCAGCGCCAAGTCGCCCTCGTGCAGGGTGGGCTCCATGCTCACCCCGAGCACCATGGCGTACGAGACCGGCCCTCCCAAGAACGCCGGCCGCATCATCACGAACCACCCGACGAACAGTGCGACGGACAGGAGTGACCCCACAGTCCGCAGCCGTGGGAGCCGGGAACCCGCGTGCTGTGGCCCGACCCGGCCGATCCCGCCCTGTCCGGGCACTCGAACCGACGGGAAGGCAGTGTCGAGGCGCGCGTAGCATCGCCAGCACCACGGGATGGCCCCGTCCATCCCGGCTCCGCAACTCTCGCAGTTCATCGGGTCCTCCACGCCGGCGGCCGCGGGGGGGTAGATGAACCCCCCGCGGCGAAGCGGCCCTCCAAGATCCTCCTAGGTCATGGTTACGACGAGCCGTACGGCGGGAGCGATATCCGGGAGGTCGTCGTTCCCGAGCGTATCCGTCCCGACGAACGCCGTGCAGCCAGGCACGTTGTCGGTTGCGCTGGCCTCGTCGAATCCGAGGCCGTCCTCCAGGTTGACCTCGCAATTACCGCTGGCGATGGGGTTCCCGGAAGCATCCCTCACCTCGACGAATGCGTTGATGTGATCGCAGTCAGCCACCGTCTCGATGTTGACCGCCTTGAACTCGGTGATGTCGGCTACGCCGAACGTTCCGACCGTTCCGAACGTATCGGGTCCCGACAGTGTGTCGCTCTGGCCCTCCAGGATGAACGTCGAACCGGTCACGTCGCCGCATTTCGCGACGTCCCCGGTTCCCGTGGCGGCCGTGGCTCCGCCCACGTCCATGGTCGCGGCCAGAGCCCATACCGTGCCGAACACCACGGCGCCGACACCAAGGGCTACCGCGAGTCGCTTCATGGTCTTCTCCGATCGATCGTCGATGTTGGTTCCGGATCTCGAGGAGAGCCGGAACGGTCGACTGAGGACACCGTCGCGTCGGGTCCGCCGAGATGCTGTTCGTCAGGCCGGTTCGAGACGCTTACGCGCAACTCATCTGCGACGGTGGAGCGATCGACCCGGGCGGCGGCCTTGCGCGGGATTGCGGGCCGGGTCCGTTGGATCTCCGGAACCCAGCGCGACGACGCCTCGGGGCGCCGTTCGGCTGGCGGAGCGCCCGTCCCGCCGAGCCAGGCCTTCCATGCCTGCGCATCATCGTCATCTGCCAGGCCGACGGAGGTGACCCAGCCAGACGACGACCCGGGTCTTCGGCTGCTCGTAGCCTCCGACGATATTGCGCCGGACGCCATACTGATGTCGCTGTAATACCCCCGGCCCACGACGAGGGTCTGTGGTCACCGGAACGAAGAAAGAGGTCCTCACACCCGACCGAGCACCTGCTCCGGCCGTGCTAGCGCCTGGTCAGGGCGAGGAAGCTCTCGACGATCTTCGGGCCCTCTGGCGTAAGGATCGACTCTGGGTGGAACTGCACGCCGAACCGCGGAAGTTCGCGGTGTTGGGTGGCCATGACCAGCCCGTCCTCGGTCCACGCGGTGAGCTGCAGGTCCGCCGGCAGACCGTCGCGGACGACGACAAGCGAGTGGTACCGGCCGGCCTCGAACGGGTTGCCCACGCCCTCCAGGATGCCGGTGCCGTCGTGGTAGACGAGCGATGCCTTCCCGTGAACCGGCGAGGCTCGATCGACCCGCCCCCCGCTGGCCACGCCGAGGGCCTGATGGCCGAGGCACACGCCGAGCACCGG
>JBOGVH010000303.1:0-1691 GCA_050695235.1 Actinomycetota bacterium | reverse complement strand
CTCCACGCTCATCGTTCCGGAGATCGTCATCGCCATCGCGTCGCTGCTCTTCTTCGTGACGGTGGGGCTGCCGCTCGGGCCGGTGGCCATCGTGATCACCCACTCCGTGTTCAACACGTCGGTGGTGACGCTGATCTGCCGGGCCCGGCTCGCCGGGATGGATCGGTCCCTCGAAGAAGCCTCGGCGGACCTGGGCGCCACCAGGTGGGGAACGTTCCGCCAGGTCACTCTGCCCCAGCTGTTCCCGGCGGTGCTGGCCGGAGGGCTTCTGGCGTTCACGTTCTCCTTCGACGACGTGGTCCTGTCCACGTTCGTGTCGTCGCCCGGCTCCACGACCCTCCCGATCCGGGTCTTCTCGGAGCTTCGGTTCGGGTTGAGCCCGAAAGCCAACGTCGTGGCGACATCGATGCTGCTCATCACCCTTACCGCCATCGTCACCGCCCAGATCCTGCTGAGGCGGGCGGGCCAGCCGGTGGTCCCCGCCGCCACGAAGACGGAGGGAGTCGTGGGCGCATGATGCCCGAGGAGCGAGACCTGGGGACCCGGATCCGGCGGCTCCGCGAAGAGCGGGGGCGTTCGCTCCGGACCGTGGCCGAGACCGCGGGGATGTCGCAGAGCTTCCTCTCGCAGGTGGAGCGGGGGGTGGCCTCACCATCGGTGGCCTCGCTCCGGCGGATCGCGGACGCCTTGGGTGAGTCGGTGGGGGCGTTCTTCGACGGTTCCGGAGGATCGGGAACCCTGGTGAGGGTTCGGGATCGCCGCCGGCTGGTCCATCCCCGTCGCCAGTGGGAGGACGTCCTGCTCACCCCGCCCGTCGCCAAGCGCCTTCAGGTGATCCTGTCGACGATCGAACCGGGAGCAGGGTCGGGTCCTGAACCCTACACACACGACTCCGACGAGGAGTGCGTGATCGTCCTGGAGGGGTGCCTCGAGTTCTGGATCGAGGAGGAGCGATTCGAGCTCCAGCAGGGTGACGCGCTCCTGTTCGAGTCGCGGCGGTTGCACCGCAACCGGAACCCGGGCCCCGGAAGCGCAGAGGTCCTGTGGGTCATCACCCCGCCCAGCTACTGAGGGACGCGGGATGAGCGGCCGGCGGGACGCGGCGACCGCCGGGCACCGGGTCTTCTTCGACCACGATGGCGGGCTGGACGATTACCTCAGCCTGCTCCTGCTCCTCTCGTACGAGGACGTCGATCTGCTCGGCATCTCGATCACTCCGGCCGACACGGTGATCGAAGGTGCCCTGCCGGCCACGCGGAAGATCCTGGCCCTCGCCGGCCGGTCGAACGTCCTCGTCGCCGGTGGGACCCTCGAAGGACCCAACCCCTTCCCGTACTCGTGGCGACTGGACTGCCTCAAGGTGAACGACCTCCCCCTACTCAACCAGCATCCCGACGTGACGGCCCCGGTCAGTCGCCTCCCCGGACATGAATTCCTCGGCGAGACGCTGCTGGGTGCCTCTGAGCCCGTGACGGTGCTCGTGACGGGCCCTCTCACCAACCTGGCCTGGGCCCTGGACCACACGCCCGGCGTCGAGGGGAAGGTGAAGGAGCTCGTCTTCATGGGCGGCGCCTTGGAGGTCGATGGCAACGTCCAGGAGCCTGATCACGACGGTACCGCCGAGTGGAACGTCTACTGGGATCCGCCCGCGGCCAAGCGGGTCTTCGACTCGAACATCTCCATCACGATGT
>JBOGVH010000302.1:0-5862 GCA_050695235.1 Actinomycetota bacterium | reverse complement strand
GCTTCGACGTGTTCGTCGAAGCCGGCCCCGGTCAGGTGCTCTCCAAGCTGGCGAAGCGGGAGGTGCCGACCGTGCGCGTGACCGCGGTCGGCTCCCCGCGGGAGGCGGAGGACTTCGCCCGCTCCGTCGCTCAGGACGTCGTGTCGTGAGCCCGTCGCGGCGGGGCCCGGACGAGGGCTCCGGCGAATCCGCCGGCCTTCCGATCACGCTCATCGTGTCACCGGCCAACGGGAGGCTGCGCGTCCTGCCCCCGGTCCGGTTCCGTGGCGGACGCGAGTGGGTGGAAGCGGGCCAGCCCGTGGCCCGCGTCGAGCATGGGGGGTCCACCGACGATATCCTCGCTCCCATGCACGGTCGGATGGGAGGGCTGCTCGGACACGAGGGGCAGCCCGTGAAGACGGGCCAGCCGGTCGCCTGGATCGAACGCGGAGGGGAATCCTCCGGGTGAGCGGGCGTCGCCACGCCGCGATCGCCGGCGTCGGTTCGGCGCTTCCCGATCGCGTCGTCCCGAACGCGTACTTCGAGTCGATCCTCGATACGAGCGACGAATGGATCCGCCAGCGGACCGGCATCGGCGAACGGCGGTTCGCAGCCGACGGCCAGGCAACATCCGATCTGGGAACGGCAGCGCTCCGGTCGGCCCTCGATGCCGCAGGCATTGCCCCCGACCAGCTCGACCTGATCATCTGCGCCACCCTCACGCCCGATACGCCCATCCCCGCCTCCGCAGTCTGGACGCAGCGCAAGCTGGGCATCGGATGCCCCGCTTTCGACGTCAACGCGGCGTGCGCCGGGTTCTCGTTCGGGCTCTCCACCGGTGCGGCGTTCATCGAATCGGGGGCGGCCGAGACCGTCGCAGTGATCGGCGCTGAGGTGCTCTCGCGGGTCCTGGACTTCACCGATCGAAGCACCTGCGTGTTGTTCGGCGACGGCGCCGGCGCGGTCGTCCTTCGGCCCTCGGACACGCCCGGGCTGATCGGCTCGGTCCTGGGAACCGACGGGAAGGCCGCAGAGATCCTGATCATCCCCGCGGGCGGCTCCGCTCGGCCGGCCACTGCCGAGACCGTGGTTCGCCGGGACCACACGATCCGGATGCCCTCGGGCCGAGAGGTGTTCAAGCGGGCCGTCACGGAGATGGCCGGTGCCTGTCGGGAGCTGCTCGACAAGTCCGGCTTCGAACCAAGTGAGGTCGACCTCCTCATCCCCCACCAGGCCAACTCCCGGATCATGGTCTCGGTGGCCGAGCGACTGGGGATCGGCATGGAACGTGCCGTCGTCGACGTGGCGGAGATCGGCAACACGTCGGCGGCGTCGATCCCCATCGCCCTGGACCGGGCATGGCGAGCCGGCCGGATCGCGCCGGACGCACTGGTCCTTTTGACCTCGTTCGGCGCCGGCCTCGCATGGGGGGCGAACCTCCTTCGATGGACGGCGCCCGAGCCGGCATTGTGAAGGTCGCCGTCGTCACCGGCGGGTCCCGAGGCATCGGCCGAGCGTGCGCCGAAGCCCTGGCCTCATCGGGATGGACGGTGGCCGTGGGCTATCGGACGAGCGACACCGACGCCAAGGAGACGCTGCACGCGATCGAGGTCGCCGGCGGAGCGGGTGGGATCGTCAAGCTCGACGCCCTCGACGAGGGCTCGGTGGCAGAGGCGTTCCGCGAGGTCGGCGCAACGCTCGGTCCCGTCACGGGCCTGGTCAACAACGCCGGCTACTCACGCGACGGGCTGATGCTGAAGTATTCCATAGAAGAGTTCGATCGGACCGTGGACACGAACGTTCGTGGCGCGTTCCTGTGTACCCAGGCGGCGCTGCGAAGCATGCTGCGGTCACGATGGGGACGCATCGTGAACATGTCGTCCGCCGTGGCGCTTCACGGTAATGCCGGACAGACCGCGTACGCCGCGTCGAAGTCGGCGCTCGTCGGCATCACCAAGTCACTGGCCAGGGAGGTGGGCGGCAAGGGCGTTACCGTGAATGCGGTCTGCCCCGGTCTGCTCGATACCGAGATGACCTCGCACTTGACCGAGCAGGCCCGGGCGTACTACGTCGACCAGACTCCGCTTGGACGGGCGGCGCACCTCGAGGAAGTGGCCGCAGTGGTCCGGTTCCTGATGTCCGACGACGCGTCGTACGTGAACGGCGTGGCCATCGCCGTCGATGGCGGGCTCACGGCATAGTCGCCGGGGTCCGGTCCCTCTAGAGTTTGCCGAGCGCCGGAGAGAGCCAAGGAGGAAGGATGGACAAGGAAGAGATCGAGGCCCGGGTCCGCAAGGTCCTGTCGGAGCAACTGGCCGTGGACGAGGGTCAGGTGACCCCCGACGCCCGGTTCGCCGAGGACCTGAACGCGGACTCGCTCGACCTCGTGGAGGCCGTCCTGGCCCTCGAGGAGGAGTGGAACATCGAGATCCCCGAGGAGGAGATGGACGGCGTGAAGACCGTGGGGCAGGCCGTCCAGCTCGTGGCCTCCAAGCTCGGTGTCAGCTGAACGCAAGGTCGTGATCACCGGCATCGGGCCGGTCACGCCGATCGGCATCGGCGTCGATGACTTCTGGGCCGGTGCGATCTCGGGCCGGAGCGGGATCCGAAGGATCACGAGGTTCGACCCCTCCGATCTGCCGGTGAAGCTGGCGGGAGAGGTCGATGGGTTCGACGTCTCGAACTGGCTGGACGCGAAGGAGGCCCGGCGGACCGACCGGTTCGTCCACTTCTCGATCGCGTCGGCCAAGCTGGCCTGGGAGGACGCAGGGAACCCGGAGATCAAGGCGGACCGGGGCGGCGTCGTGTTCGCCACCGGCATCGGCGGGATCGAGTGGCTGTTGAACCAGCACAAGGTGTTGCTGGAAAAGGGCCCGGGCCGGGTGAGCCCGTTCATGGTCCCCGCCCTCATGGCCAACGCCGCCGCCGGCCACATAGCGATGGCATTCGGGCTGATGGGTCCGAACTTCTGCACCGTGTCGGCATGCGCGTCCGGGGCGCACGCGATCGGTGAGGGCTATCGCATGATCCGGGACGGGATGCTCGACCTCGCCATCGTAGGGGGCTCCGAGGCGGCCACCCTGCCGCTGACCGTGGCCGCGTTCGCCCAGATGACGGCGCTCACGAAGAACCCGGACCCGAAGACCGCGAGCCGCCCTTTCGACGCCGATCGTGACGGGTTCGTGCTCTCCGAGGGCGCATGCGCGCTGATCATGGAACCGGAGGACGGCGCCCGGGCCCGGGGAGCCAAGGTGTACGCGGAGGTCGTTGGCTACGGGGCCTCGGACGACGCCTTCCACATCACGGCACCCGACCCCAAGGGTTCCGGGGCGGCACTGGCCATCCGTCTGGCGTTGGAGGACGCGGGCGTCGAACCCACGGCGGTGGACTACGTCAACGCGCACGGCACGTCGACCCCCCTGAACGATGCCTCCGAGACCGCGGCACTCAAGGCTGCGCTCGGCGACGAGGTTGCGCACGAGGTGGCCGTGTCCTCCACGAAGTCGATGACCGGACACATGCTGGGGGCGGCCGGAGCGGTGGAGGGCGCGGTGTGCGTGCTGGCCATCCAGAACGGCGTCATCCCCCCGACCATCCACTACCGCACGCCCGATCCGGATTGTGACCTGGACTACGTGCCGAACGACGCGCGACATACAGACGTTCGCCTGGCGATCTCCAACTCGTTCGGGTTCGGCGGTCAGAACGCCGTCGTCGCCTTCCGCCGCCCGTTCTGACCAGTCGCCGGCTTATCCGAAGAACAGATTCAGCTCGCGCTCGGCTGACTCGTTCGAGTCACTCCCGTGGACAAGGTTCTCGGTGATGATCAGGCCGTAGTCGCCGCGGATCGTCCCCGGTGGGGCGAGTGCGGGATCGGTCGGACCGATCAGCGAGCGGAGGACCGGGACGGCTCGCTCACCCTCCACCCGAGCCACGACCACCGGTCCGGAGCCGATGAACCCGACGAGCTCGTCGAAGAAGGGCTTCTCCCGGTGTTCCCCGTAGTGCTCCTCGGCCGCGACCCGCTCGATGGTGATCATTCGCAACTCGGCGAGGCGCAGCCCCTTGGCCTCCACCCGCCGGAGGACCTCACCGATGAGCCCGCGCCGCACGGCGTCCGGCTTCACGATGAGCAGCGTCGACTCCACGGCCATGTTCAGGGAGCCTTTCCGAGTGCGCGGCGCGCGTCCGCGACAGTATAGAGAGAGCCGGTCACCAGGATGAGGTCGTCGGCCCCGGCGCTGTCCCTCGCCGCCTGGAGCGCCTCGGCCACCGAGCCGAAGGCCTCCACGGGGACCCTGGCGCTGGCCAGAGCCCGGGCCACGAGCTCCCCGACGGCAGATCGAGTGCTGGCATTGCGCGCGGCGTACGCCCGGTCGGCGAGGGGGGCGAGAGCGCTAACGATGCCGTCGACGTCCTTGTTCGCCGAGATGGCGATGACGAGGTGCAACCGGCTCCACCCGAACGCCTCGGTGAGGGCCGACACGAGCGCCTCCGTACCGGCGGGATTGTGCGCGCCGTCGACGACGATCGTCGGCCGATGAGCCACCACCTCCAACCTCCCGGGAGAACTGGCGGCCGACAGCGCCGATCGAACGGCGTCGGGCGTCAGGGCCTTCTCCAGGAACGACTCCACGGCAACCATCGCGGCCGCAGCGTTCCTGGCGGCATGCTCACCGAAGAGTCCGAGCGGGACCTCCTCGTACTGGTCGAAGAGCCCGCGAACTCCGATGACCTGCCCCCCGACGGAACGGCGGCGGTCCGAAACGGCGAAATCGCGTCCCTCGTACCGAAGTTGCGCCTCGAACGCCTCGCACCGGTCCTGGATCACCTTGAAGGCCTCCGGGGGCTGTTCCCGACACACCACCACCTTGCCGGGTTTCACGATGCCGGCCTTCTCCGCAGCGATCTGTTCCAGTGTGGAGCCGAGCTCGGGGTGATCGACGGCGATGGGGCAGATCACCGCGACATCGCCGGCCACGAGGTTCGTGGCGTCCCATGCGCCGCCCATCCCCACCTCGAAGACACCGAGCGACACCGGCTTGTCCGAGAACCACACGAACGCGAGCGCCGTGAGCGCCTCGAAGTACGTGACTCGTTCGCCCCTCGCGTCCACGAGCAGGAAGTACGGCAGCAGCCGTTCATACTCCTCGCCGAACTCCTCCTCGGAGATGGCTTCGCCGCACACGGCGATCCGTTCGGTCACGGAGTGCAGGTGCGGCGAGGTGTAGAGCCCCGCCGTGAGGCCGTGCTCGCAGGCCAGGTCCGCGACGAGGCGGGCCGTGGTGGTCTTGCCGTTCGTCCCGGTGACGTGGATCGTCGGGTACGTGAGCTGCGGGTCGTCCAGCAACTCGGCCACCGCGGCGATCCGGGCGAGGTCGGGGACCATGCGCTCGGGTTGCCGGCCGTCGAGCTCCGCCAGCGCCTCTTCGAATCGCATGGCCGTGTCAGGCAGACGCGAGCGTCGTCTCGACGGCGAACGCGTCGCCCTCGATCGTCTCCAGGCGCTCGATGTTGCCGGCCTCGCGGAGATCGGCCGCCACCGCCTCGAGGATGGCCAGACGGTCGGGCCTGTCGCGGACCACCACGCGCTCGGCCCTGGCCCGCAGCGACTGCTTGTTCAGGGCCTTGAACTTGCGAACCTCTCCCAGGACGGCGGCCGTCACGTCCAGGACCGCCGGATCCGCTCCCCCGGCCGCCTGGGCGAGCTCCCCTTCGGTGGGCCACGGTGCCAGGTGCACCGAGCCCTCCCGCCACCACGACCAGACCTCCTCGGTCACGTAGGGCAGGAACGGCCCGAACATCCGCAGGAGCACGGACAGGGCGGCGCGCAGCGCCGACACGGCCGACGCGGCCGCGTTGGCGCCGCGCGCCCCATACGCC
>JBOGVH010000301.1:0-3375 GCA_050695235.1 Actinomycetota bacterium | reverse complement strand
GCTCGGCTCCGCGGACGTCGACCTGATGCAGCGCCTGGTGGACGTGCTGGCCAAGACGCCGAATCGGTACATCGTGAGCAAGGGGCCGCAACATGAGCTGATCACGCTGGCGGACAACATGGTCGGGACCGAGTTCCTCCCCCAGCCGGCCATCCTGCCGCAGGTCGACCTGGTCATCACCCACGGAGGGAACAACACGGTCGCCGAGTGTTGGTACTTCGGGAAGCCGATGGTCGTCCTTCCCCTGTTCTGGGATCAATACGACAACGCCCAGCGCGTCGACGAGCTCGGACTGGGCGTGCGGCTGTCGACCTACGATTTCCAGGACGAGGAGCTGACGGGCGCCATCGACCGGCTGCTGGCGAACGAGTGGCTGGCCTCGGAGCTGTCCCGTCTCTCTGCCAGGCTGCAGAGCAGCCCCGGAACCATTCGGGCGGCCAATCTGATCGAACGTCTGGCCCGGACCGGCGAGCCGGTCACGGAGGGCTAGATCACATCCTCAGCCGTTGTTGCCCTTCCCGTCGAACTGGCCCATGGCCTTGCCCTTGTTGTCCTTGCCGCCGCCGGTCGTCGAGCCAGAACCGTCTGCCCCGGTGGAGCCAGATCCGGAGCCGCCTCCCCCGCCCGACCCCCCGGAGCTCGTGGAGCTGGATCCGCCTGACCCCCCGGAGCCGGATCCGCCCGTTCCGCCGGTTCCGCCCGTTCCGCCCGTTCCTCCTGCGCCGGCTGAGGCTGTTCCTCCCGACCCACCTCCCCCCGCGGCCGCATCGGTTCCGGATGGGTCGCCGCCACCATTCCTAGCGTTCCGCGGCCGAACATGAGTTTCGGTGGAGCCAGCTGATCCCGCCTTGTCGTCGCCGGACCCACCCGGGGCGACCGCGACCGGCGGGCTGGCCAAGGGCACGGCCCCGCTCGGCCGTGAGGGGCTGGCCATCGCCAGGCTGGCGCCGATGAGCACCCCGAGCACGAGCATGGCCGGAAGGGCTCCGCGATTGGAGTGCTTGGACATCTGAAATGGTTTTCGGCTGATAGCACCCGACTTCTGGAGTGGCGGTCGAGACAAAGATGGCTAGCCGGCCCGGCCGGATGCCCCCCGGATGGCCCTCCACACGCGTTCTGGAGAACAGGGCATGTCGATGTGACGCACGCCGAGATGTGACAGGGCGTCCACCACCGCGTTCTGGACGGCGGGGGCCGAGCCGACCGTCGCCGCCTCGCCGATGCCCTTGGCTCCCAGCGGGTTGAGCGGGGTAGGGGTCTCGGTCTGGGAGCAGGCGAACCCTGGAAGCTCCGCAGCGCTCGGCATCAGGTACGAAGCGAGGTTGGAGGTGAGCGGGGTTCCGAGCTCGTCGAACTCCACGGACTCGTACAGGGCCTGGGCGATCCCCTGAGCCAGGCCGCCGTGGATCTGTCCCTCGACGAGCATCGGGTTCAGGATGCGGCCACAGTCGTCGACGGCTACATGACGCACCGGGCGGACGCCGCCGGTCTCCAGGTCCACCTCGACCACGGCGACATGCGCCCCGAATGGGAACGTCGACCCTCGCTGCTTGAATCTCCCCGACGCGGAGAGCCCCAGGTCCAGGCCATCGGGAAGGCGGTGGGGATCGCTCGCAGCCGCGGCGAGCTCCCTCCACGTGAGCGCCCGGTCGGGTGCCCCGGCGACGCCGATCCGGCCATCCTCGTGCCGGACGATGTCCTCCTTCCCCACCTCGAGGAGGTGTGCGGCCACGCGGGCGCCCTTGTCCATGACGGCCTGGCTCGCGTTCCACACGGCCGATCCCCCGATCTGGAGCGACCGTGACCCGTAGGTGCCCTCACCGCTCGGCACCACCTCCGTGTCGGAATGCACCACCCGGACGCGGTCCATCGGCATGCCCAGGACGCCCGAGGCGATCTGGGCAAACGAGGTCTCGTGGCCCTGCCCGTGGGGGGAGATGCCTGTGAGCACGGTAGCCGAGCCGTCCAGATGCACCTCGACCGAGCCGAACTCTCGGGCGAACCCGGTGATCTCGACGTACGTGCTGAGGCCGATCCCCAGCTGGATCCTGTCCCCACGGCCTCGCCGCGCGGTCTGCTCCTCTCGCAATCGCTCGTACCCGCTCAGCCGGAGGGCGCCGTCGAGCGCCCGCCCATAGTCGCCGACGTCGTACGTGGTCCCCACGGCGGTGGCGTAGGGAAACGCATCGGGCGCGATCAGGTTGCGGCGACGGACCTCGGCGGGATCGAGCCCGAGCTCCGAGGCCAACAGGTTCATGCTCCGCTCGAGGAGGGCCGTGGCCTCGGGGCGGCCGGCTCCCCGGTAGGGCCCGACGGGCGTCGCGTTCGTCACGACCGATCGCACCCGGCACGCGATCCGGGGGATCCGGTACGCGCCGGACAGCATCATCTGCGTGGTCGGGGGGAGATAGGTGGCCGTGGGGTAGGCCCCCATGTCGGCCAGGATATCCACGCGCAGGCCCACGATCGTCCCGTCGCGTCTCGCCCCGAGCTCGACGTCGTGGGCCTGCCCACGGCCGTGCGTCATGTTCACCATGCTCTCCGAGCGGGTCTCCTTCCACCGCACCGGCCGGCCGATGCGAACCGCGGCGGCCGCGCAGACCAGATACTCGGGATACACGGCCAGCTTGGCCCCGAATCCGCCACCGACGTCGGGTGCGATGACGCGGACCCGGTCCTTCGGCAGGCCGAGCCACTCGGCCAGGTCGTTTCGGATGTCGAACGGCGCCTGGGTGGAGACCCAGACGGTCGGTCGGCCGTCGTCCTCGGGCACGACGAGGATGGCGTTCGTCTCCATGGGGACCGGCGCGACCCGGTGGTTCTCGAAGCGGGCCCGGACCACCACGTCCGCCCCCGCAAGCACGTCGGCTTCCCACTCGGTGTCGAACCCATCGGCGAGGTTCGATCCCGCTTCGGGGAACAGGAGCGGCGCCCCGTCGGCCAGGGCCGCCTCGGATCCCACCACCGCAGGCAGCGGCTCGTACTCGACCTGGACGCCCTCGGCAGCGTCCTGGGCCTGCCCCAGCGATTCGGCCAGGACCACCGCGATGGCCTCGCCGACGAACCGAACCCTGTCCCGGGCCAGCACCTGCCGCTCGAACGGGCCGCTCACGCTGCCCGACGGGGGCTGGGGCGCGAGGTCGAGGTCGGCTGCGGCAAGGACCGCGGCGACCCCGGGCATGTGGCCCGCCACCGACACGTCCACGTTCACCACCCGTGCATGGGCCATCATGGACCGGACGAACGAGGCGTCGAGTGCACCCTCGGCATCCACGTTGTCCGTGTACCGGCCTCGGCCCTGAATGAACCGGGGGTCTTCGGTGCGGAGCACGACGCTGCCGAAGATGGAAGTGGACATGCCGGCCCATGCTAGAG
>JBOGVH010000300.1:0-4912 GCA_050695235.1 Actinomycetota bacterium | reverse complement strand
GTCGTCGCGGGCAGGTTGGACCAGCACTTCCCGCTGTTCGTGTGGCAGACGGGCTCCGGCACGCATTCGAACATGAATGCGAACGAGGTGATCGGGAACCGGGCTATCGAGCTGGCGGGTGGTGAGCTGGGGAGCAAGCGACCGGTCCACCCCAACGACGACGTCAACATGTCCCAGTCGTCGAACGACACCTTCCCCACCGCCATGCACATCGCGGCGGTCCAGGCGATCATGCACGAGCTTCTCCCGTCGGTTGGCGCCCTGCGCGACGCCCTCCAACGAAAGTCGGAGGAGTTCGCCGGGATCGTCAAGATCGGCCGGACCCACCTGCAGGACGCTGTGCCCCTCACTCTCGGTCAGGAGTTCTCCGGCTATGTCGCGCAGCTTGACGCCGACATCGCGCGGATCGAGCAGACACTCCCGGACCTGTACGAGCTGGCCATCGGAGGGACGGCCGTGGGGACCGGGCTGAACGCTCCCCCGGGATTCGGTCGGGCCGTGGCCGCGAAGATCGCGGAGCTGACCGGGCTTCCGTTCGAAAGCGCGGCGAACCCGTTCGCTGCGCTCGCCGCCCACGATGCGCTGGTCGCCGCCCACGGTGCGATCCGGACCCTTGCCGTTTCGCTGATGAAGATCGCGAACGACATCCGGTGGCTGGGCTCGGGTCCCCGCTCGGGCCTGGGCGAGCTCTCGCTCCCGGAGAACGAGCCGGGATCGTCGATCATGCCGGGAAAGGTCAACCCCACCCAGTCCGAGGCCATGGGGATGGTGTGCTGTCAGGTGCTCGGCAACGACGTGGCCATCACCGTGGCCGGTTCGCAGGGCAACTTCGAGCTCAACGTGTTCAAGCCCGTCATCATCCGGAACTTCCTGCACTCGACGCGGATCCTTACGGACGCGTGCACGACGTTCCGGGAGTTCTGCGTGGCGGGGATCCAGCCCAACCGGGAGCGCATCGCCGAGCTCGTCGACCGGTCGCTCATGCTGGTGACGGCCCTCTCGCCGAAGATCGGTTACGACAAGGCGGCCGAGATCGCGAAGAAGGCCCACCGGGAGGGAACCACGCTGAAGGATGCGGCGATGGCCCTGGGCTTCCTCACGGAGCAGGAATACGACGAGCTCGTGCGGCCGGAGAAGATGGTCGGTCCGGAATAGCGGCCCGAGGGACGAGCTCGAGGACGGTGGCTTCGGGCCGGCACAGGAACCGAAACGGCGCGTACCTGCTCGTTCCCAGACCCGGCGAGATGTGCGCGTAGGCGTTCCCCATCCGCACCAACCCCGACGCGATCCGCCTCGGCAGGTGCGAGTTGGTCACCAGGGGCCCGACGAGCGGGAACCGTACCTGCCCCCCGTGCGTATGGCCGAACACCATGAGGTCGTAGCCGAGCGCTGCGAGCTCCGGCGCGGGATCGGGTGAGTGCACGACGGCGAGCCCGAAGGCGCGCGGGTGCTCGCGGGGTGCTACCCGGAGGTCCTGGCGGCGGATGTGCGGGTCGTCCAGGCCCAGCACCTCCACCTCCAGTCCGTCCAGCGAGATCGCCCGCTGGGTGTTCCTGAGGTGGACCCAGCCGTCCGCTTCGAGCTGGGCCACCAGGTCGGGAGCGCGGCCGCGTTTGGTCCGTCGGTGCCTGCGGCTCTTGCGGAAATAGTGGAGGTAGTTGTGCGGCCGGGGGACGAAATAGTCGTTCGATCCCAAGACGAAGAACGAGGCCCGGGTCCCGCGGAGGTGCCGCAGGGCCTCGACCGCGGCCTCGACTGCCTCGGGCTCGCCCACGACGTCGCCCGTCACCACGCAGAGGTCGCACGGGGGCAGTCCCGAGAGGAATCGGCGCATCGACGCCGATCGCCGGGTGAGATGGAGATCGGAGAGGTGCAGAACAGTGAGGGCCGCAACTTCGTCGGTCGGTAGGATGGGGATGCGGCGCCGGACCAACCGATACCATCGCCGCTCGATGAGGATCCCATAGGCCACGCATGCCACGGCGAGGGCGGCGACCGCGATGAGCCAGGGGAACACGGGGGCAGTCTACGGTGGGTGAGTCCACACTCAAGGCCAAGGTTCAGCGCGAGATGCACGAGGCGCTGAAGGCCGGCGACAAGATTCGGTTGGGAGCCCTGCGCATGCTGTCCGCGGCCATCACGAACCGCGAGAAGGACGTGCGCCGGGAGCTCTCCGACGACGAGGTCAGGGAGGTCGCCGTCCGTGAGGTCAAGCGGCGAACCGAGTCCATCGAGGCCTTCGAGAAGGGAGGCCGGGCCGACCTGGTGCAGAAGGAGACCACCGAACGCGAGGTCCTGAACGCGTTCGCCCCGGTGCCGCTGTCCGATGCCGAGGTCGACGCCCTGATCGACGAGGCCTTCGCCGCGACCGGGGCCTCAGGGCCGGGAGACGTGGGCAAGGTCATGGGGTTCGTCATGGGCAAGGCGAAGGGGAAGGTGGACGGGACCGCGGTGCAGGCGAGGGTGCGGGCTCGCCTGGGAGGCTGAAGCGCTACAGGCGCCGGTTCGGGCCTACCTGGCGTTGTCCGACCACGATCACGACGGTCGACCCCGACGGCACTCGCTCGCCGACGGCCGGCGACTGCGTGAGGACGATCCCCTGCCGTTTGGGATCGGTGACGTCCTCGTACCGAACGGCCGGAACGAGCCCCGACCCCTCGATCGCCTTCACCGCGTCCTTTTCGGTCATGCCGGTCACATCCGGAACGTACACGCGGGGGCTGGTCCCTCCACCGTCCCCCTTAGTCTTGCCCGTGCCGTTGCTGACGGTGAGCGTTACGGCGCTCCCCAGCGTGGCGGTCGCGCCGCCGGGTGGCGACTGCTCCAGGACGGTGTTCTCCGGCGCCGAGGAAACGACCTTCTTCACGAGCGGCGTGAACTCGGCGCCTATAAGCACCTGCTGTGCCTCCGCGGAGCGCAGGCCGACCACGTTCGGGATGGCCCCGCGCAGCTGGACGGGGGGCCCGGGGAACCCCTCGATCGGCATCCCGGCCATCGCCTTGACCATGAAGCTGTGCCAGATCGGGGCGGCAACCGTCCCGCCGTACACGGACCGGCCGTAGTACGAGTCCATCGGAACCTGTCCTTGGGGGAACCCCACCCAGACCGCGGTGGCCACCTGCGGCGTGTACCCGGCGAAGTAGACGTTCGTGTAGTCCTGTGCGGTGCCGGTCTTGCCGGCGATCGGCCGTCCGATGTTCGCCGCGGTCCCGGTTCCGCAGCACACCACTCGTCGGAGCATCGCCGTGACCAGGTGGGCGATCTCCGGATCGATGGCCCTCCTGCACTGCGGGTGATACTGGTACAGCTTCCGCCCACCTGGGAGCACCACGCTGGTGATGGCGAACGGCTGGCAGTGGACGCCGTTGTTGGCCAGGGTCGAATAGCCCGAGGCCATGTCGAGGGTGGATACGTCGATGGTCCCGAGCGTGATGGACGGGACCGCGGACAGCGGGGCGGTGATGCCCATCGTTCGGGCCGCCTCGACGATCGCCTCCGCCCCCACGTCGAGCGCCAGCTGGGCGAAGACGACGTTCACCGAATCCTGCGTGGCCGTCCACAGTTCGATATAGCCCCGATCCCCGGCCCCCTCGGCGTTCGACACGCACCCCGTCTTGCTCTTCCAGAGCGGAGAGCAGAACGGTGACTTGGACGAGTAGACCTTGGCCGGTGTGAACCCGTTCTGGAACGCCGCGACTAGCGTGAATGGCTTGAACGCCGAGCCGGTCTGCCGGCGCCCGTGCCACACCAGGTCGAGTTCGTCCCGCCGGTAGTCCTTGCCCGAGAGCATGGTCCTGACGGCCCCGGTCCGCACGTCCACCGAGACGAGCGAGACGTCGGGACCCGAGGTCTTCTCGATCGCAGGGCTCTCGTTCACGGCCTCCTGCGCATAGCGCTGCCAGTCGGGCCGGAGTGTCGTGTAGATCTTCAGCCCACCCTGGAACAGGGTGTGCTTCCGCTGGTTGTAGGTCTTCCCGAAGGCATCGAACTGGCCTCGGTCGTTGTCGAGGATCGACGCCGTGATGTAGTGCACGAAGAACGGCGGCACGACCTGCACGGTCCGACCCGCCGTCTGCGAAAGGTCGAGGGGTTCGCTCTTGGCCCGCTCGACCTTGCTCTGGTCGGCCCAGCCGAGCTGGGCCATCCGGTCCAGCACCTGGTTCCGCCGGTTCAGGGCGACCTTTGGGTGAGTCACCGGGTTGTAGTCCTCCGGAGCAGAGATGAGCCCGGCCAGGAGGGCGGACTGACCCAGGCTGAGCTTCCCCACCGGCACCTGGAAGTAGTACTGGGCGGCCGTGCCGATCCCGTACACGCCATTGCCGAAGTACACCTCGTTCAGGTACATCTCCAGGATCTGATCCTTGGAATACCGCTGCTCCATCCGGATGGCCAGCGCCGCCTCCTGAAACTTGCGGGCGAACGTCTGCTCGCCGCTGCCGATGACCGCGTTCTTCGCGAGCTGCTGCGTGATCGTCGAGCCGCCCTGCATGACCCGCCCCGCGACGAGGTTGGCGACCATCGCGCGGAACACGGATGGGACGTTGATCGCGCCGTGGGTGTAGAAGCCGTCGTCCTCGATGGCCAGCACGGCCTGGCGGGTGACCGGCGCGACCTTGCCGAGGCCGACGATCCTCCGGTTCTCGTCGAGGTACAGCGTGGCGAGCACCGAGCCGTCGGCGGCATAGATTGTGGATCGTTCCGGCGGGTGGGGGATCCGGGTAAAGGAGGCACCCGCGGCCTCGAGCCGGTCGTTCAGCGCCGCCGTCCCCTCCTCCAGGGGATCGATCAACAGGAAGAGCATCACCGCCACGACGCCGGCCGCGAGTGCGATCACGAGCGCCAGGGTGACGGCGAGGACGGTCCGCGGTTGTCCCCTCGGCGGAACCTCCATGAGCGTCGGCCCAGGATACCC
>JBOGVH010000299.1:0-5340 GCA_050695235.1 Actinomycetota bacterium | reverse complement strand
ACTCGGGCAACACCTATCGACACGTCTGTGACGAGCTCGGGCTGTCGATGCATCTCGTCCGCGGCATCCACCAGGCCATGGGCTGGGCTCCGCCCGATGAAGACGACATCGTGCGTGAGGACGATCTCGAGCTCCTGCCGGCACTCGGTATCTCGGTGGCCGCGGGCATCGCCGAGGACACGGTGATCCGAACCACGCGCGTCTACGGCGAGAGCCTGCGACGCATCGCCCAGGCCGAGGCCCAGGTGTTCCGAACCTCGATCGAGGACCCGCTCCTTCGCTCGGGGATGAGTCAACCCGAGATGATGGCGGCCGCTTCGGCGTTCGGCACGCAATACATGGCAGTGTTCGACCGAGCCTTCCTCCGGATGTACCACCGCCAGCAGGAGCACGTCTGGATCGATGACTTCGTGAGGCAGGCGGAGGATACCCTCGACGATATGGGCATCCACGAGCGCCTGACCCGCCCACCGGCGATGTGCTTCCTCGACCTCACTGGGTACACGCGCTTGACCGAGGAGCACGGCGACGAGGCCGCCGCCGACTTGGCAGCGAGCCTGGCTTCGTTGGTTCAGCGAGTCTCGCAGCACCATGGGGGCCTGCCGGTGAAGTATCTCGGCGACGGCGTGATGTTCTTCTTCAAGGAGCCGGGCTCGGCGGTTGAGTCGGCGCTTGAGATGGTGGAGGAGGCGCCGGCCGCGGACCTGC
The DNA here is from genome assembly GCA_050695235.1 of Actinomycetota bacterium. Lineage (GTDB taxonomy): Bacteria > Actinomycetota > UBA4738 > UBA4738 > HRBIN12 > AC-69. Next base: position 4,632 of record JBOGVH010000299.1, on the reverse strand, counting down.
CTCCTGCCCATGTGGGCCTTGACGCCGGGCCCGTGGTGCAGCAGGACGGCGATTATTACGGGCGAACGGTCAACGTGGCGGCGAGGATCGCCGGACGGGCGGGACCGGACGAGGTCCTGGTGAGCGAGGAGGTTGCCGAGCTCTCGGGTGAGTCAAGCCGCATCAGGTTCGATGACCTTGGGCCGGCCGAGCTGAAGAACGTCTCCCGTCCGATCCGCCTGTTTCGAGTCTCACGCATATCCGGGACGGCCGCCCCGGATCAGTCGACGTAGCCTTCCACGGTTGTCTCGGGCCGCACGGCGGCCTGGTCGGGATCCAGGCCCGCCGAGCGCCGAGCCCGGCGCTGGTGCAGCAGGTCCCAGCATTGGTCCAGCTGGACCTGGATCTCCCTCAGGCGGTCGCGTTCCTTCGCGCTGGCCATTCCCTCGGACTCCTTCTCGAAGAGCTGGTGCTCCTCGTGCGCCAGGTCGTTGATCCTGGTGATGATGTCCTCGTCTGCCATGGCCGGACCTCCCGTCGACCAACCCTACCGCGCCGGCTACACCTCGGCGGCGATCGGCAGGAGCTCCGCCGCGGGACGGCCCTCGTGCGCCGGGGCGCCGCTCGGGATGAACCGGTTCGCCACGAACGCCGCGACGAGCAGCACGGCGCCGGCGAAGATCAGCGCGAGATGGAACCCGTCCATGAACGACTGGGCGAACACCTGCTGGACGGCCGCCACCTGCTCGGGCGCGAGTCCCCGCAGGACGGCCGGCTCCAGTGTGCCGTGGCCCGCGGAGGCCGCGATGGCGGCCTGCTGTGCGGCCGGCAGGCCCAGCGTGGCCAGGGCCGGTGCGAACGTGCTCTTGAGCTCCGTCGTGAGGATCGTTCCCAGGAGCGCGATCCCGAACACCCCGCCGACCTCACGCGACGTGTTGGTCATGGCCGAGCCCAGGCCGGCCCGCTGGGGTCCGACCGAGTTCATCACCGCGGCGGTCATGGGCGCCATCGTCGCTCCCATGCCGTGGCCCATGATGATGAACACCGGGATCAGCAACCAGTAGGGGGTGTCGGCCTGCAGCCATAGCCCCAGTGCCAGGAGGCCTCCGCCGGCCAGGATCAGGCCGTAGGTCATCGGAGCCCGGGAGCCGTGCTTCTGGGCGAATCGCCCCGCGTTCGGCGCGGTGGCGATGATGGCCACCGTCAACGGAAGGAACCGGACCCCAGCCTGGAAAGCGCTGTAACCGTGGATCAGCTGCATGTACAGACTGAGGAAGAAGAACGTGGCGAACATCCCCACCGAGACCGAGAACGCCACGGCATTGCCGGCGGAGAACGCGGGGATCCTGAAGAACCGGAGCGGCATCATGCCGTCGGGGTTGCGGAGCTCCCAGGCCAGGAACGCCATGCCCAGCAAAACGAACAGGACGAGCGACGAGACGATCAGCGGGTCGCCCCACCCAAGCTGGTTGGCCTCGATGAGCCCGTACGTCGCGCTCAACAGGGCGGCCGTTCCCAGGAACAGGCCCGGGATGTCGAGCTTGCGGGCGACCTCGGACACCGACTCCCGGACCGTCCGGGTCGCGGTCAGGAAGGCGACCACGCCGATCGGGACGTTCAGGAAGAACACCGACTGCCACCCGAGGCGCTCGACCATCAGCCCACCGACGGTCGGGCCGAGGGCCAGGGCCAGGCCCGACACACCCGCCCACAGCCCGATGGCCCGCGCCCGCTCCTGCGCCGGGAACGTCACGGTGATGATCGACAGGGTGCCCGGCATGAGGAGGGCGGCCCCGATCCCCTGGATGACCCGGAACGCGACCAGCTGTCCGGTGCTCTGGGACAGTCCGCAGGCCAGCGACGCCAGCGTGAACACCGCGAGGCCCGAGAGGAACATCTTCTTGCGCCCGTACCGGTCCCCGAGGATTCCCCCGGTGAGCAGGAGCGAGGCGAACGCCAGCACGTAGCCGTCGACGATCCACTGGAGGCCAGAGACCCCCGCGCCGAGCTTGTCCGAGATCGTGGGCAGCGCCACGTTGACGACGGTGTTGTCCAGCATGACCATGGCCAGGGCGAAGCACATCGTCAACAGGACGATGACCTTCTCCCTGGCGTTGTCACCCTCGAACCCGAACAACGGCACGAGCAGCCCCTTTCCGGTGGTGAGTGCCCGTCAGGATACGGTTCGAAGGAACCGACCGTCCCGGCGGTTTGTTCCCCGGCTTAGGTCCGGCGGTAGAGCCGGACGGACAGCGGCACGAAGATCACCAGGATGGCCAGGAACCAGGCCGTCGATTGCCACAGGTGCGTGACGAGGTTCTCGCCGGATGGGTTGAGGGGCCCGAGCGTGAGGTCGCGGAACGTGTCAACCCAGATCGAGACGGGATTCACATTGGACCAGGACTGGAGCCAGTGGGGGAACGTGTCTGCCGGCACGAAGGCCGAGCTGGCGAAGACGAAGGGGAAGATGAGGGTGAAGCTCGCCGCCTGCACCGCCTCCACGCTCTTCAGGGACAGGCCGGCGAGGGCGAACATCCAGGTGAACGCGTACCCCACCGAGAGCGCGCCGGCCAGCGCGAGCATCGCCTTGGGTAGCCCAGCATGGATCCGGAAGCCCACCAGCACGGCCACGACCAGCATCAGGATCACCTGGACGGCGATCGCGGCACTGTCGGCGAGCGTGCGCCCTGACAGGACGGCCGACCGGGCCATGGGCAGCGAGCGGAACCGATCGACCAGGCCCTTCTTCAGATCCTCGGCCAGGCCGACCCCCGTCTGGGTGGCGGCGAAGATGGCCGTCTGCACGAAGATCCCCGGCATCAGGAAGTCGACGTACGGCAACCCCGGGGGAAGGGCGAGCTTCATGGCGCCACCGAAGACGTAGACGAACAGCAGCACGAACATCACCGGCTGGATCGTGGAGAACACCAGGAGGTCGGGCTTTCGCACGTAGGTGATGAGGTTGCGCTTCGTCAGGACCCAGCCGTCGCTGATCGCGTAGCGGAGCCGGCGCTCGGTGTCGACCGTGCGCTCGGCGGTGACCGTGGCGCTCATCCCCGCCTCCCTCGCCGCCCGCGCTTGCCGTTCTCCTTGGGCTGCTCGGCTTCCTCCGCCGCATGGCCGGTGAGGGCCATGAACACGTCGTCGAGCGTGGGCCGACGAAGAGCGATGTCGGCGAGCGCCACCCCCGCGCGGTCCAGACGGCGGACGGCCTCGGTCAAGATGGCCGGCCCCTGATCACCCACCGGCACCGTGACCTCGCCGGTGTTGTTGTCCACGGCGCCTCCTCCCGGGCCCAGTCCCAGGACCTGGCCGGCAGCCTCCCCAACCCTCGATCGGTCGGTAACCCTGATGGCCAGCACCTCGCCGCCCACGCGCATCTTCAGCTCGGTCGACGTTCCCTCAGCGATGACCCGGCCCACGTCGATGACGGCGATCCGGTCGGCAAGCCGATCCACCTCATCCAGATACTGCGTGGTGAGGAGGATCGTCGTGCCCTCGTCCTGGAGCTCCCGGATGATGTCCCACATCTCGATCCGGCTTCGAGGATCCAGGCCAGTGGTCGGCTCGTCCAGGAACAGCACCGTGGGCCGTCCGACCAGACTCGCGCAGAGGTCCAGGCGGCGCCGCATCCCGCCGGAATAGGTCTTGGCGGTCCGGTGGGCGGCCTCGGACAGCTCGAAGCGGTCCAGGATCTCGACCGCTCGCCGCTTGGCCTCCGGCGCCGGCAGGTGGTACAGCCGGCCGACCATCTCGATGTTCTCCAGGCCGGTGAGGTTCTCGTCGACCGCCGCGGACTGCCCGGCCAGGCCGATCACGTGGCGGAGGGGCTCGGCGTCCCGGACGACATCGAACCCTGCCACCTCCGCCTGCCCCTCGTCGGGCGTCAGGAGGGTGGTCAGGATCCGGACGGTCGTGGTCTTTCCTGCGCCGTTTGGCCCGAGGAGGCCGAACACGGTGGCGGGCTCCACGTCGAGGTCCACGCCCTTAAGGGCATGCACATCGCCGAACGACTTCCGCAGAGCCTCAGTGCGGATCATCTGGTCGGCCATCCGCGCATCCTAGCGGCCGACGGGGTCGCCGACGAATGCGGCTCCCGGTGGTGTAATCGGGATTACCGCCGGGAATAGGCACAGCCCGGCCATCCGTTCTTGCAGATGCGAAGCACTGAGCAATCCCAGGAGATCAGACATGTCCAAGCTCGACACCCAGATCCTTCCGCTGCTTCCCCTGACCACCGGGGTGGTCCTTCCCGGCATGGTCGTCACCCTGACCATCGAGTCCGATGACGCTCGCACGGCCGTGTCGGCCGCTCGCGCCTCGGGCGGTGAGCTGCTGCTCGTTCCTCGGGTCGACAGCCGATACGCCCGGGTGGGCACGGTCGGCAAGGTCGAGGACGTCGGCAGCCTCCCCTCGGGGATGGAGGCCGTGGTCATCCGGGGCCTGCACCGCGCCACGATCGGCGCCGGGGTCCCCGGGACCGGCGACGCGACCTGGGTTCAGGTCGAGCCGTCGCCCGACCCGTCCGAGACAACCGAGCGGGCTCGCAAGCTCGCCCGTGAGTATCGGGCCGTCCTGGAGAGCATCGTGGACTCCCGCGGCGTCCCGCAGGTCGCCGAGTTCCTCCGCGGCATCCAGGACCCCGGCGCCATC